>NC_001733.1 GCF_000091665.1 Methanocaldococcus jannaschii DSM 2661 | reverse complement strand
AAGTTGTCACACTTTTTAAGTATTCCTTCTCTAAAAGAAATTTATAGTAACGAAATAAAAAAACTGTCTGAACAGTTATGGGAAAATTCAATTGTTGAAACTTTAAATAATATTTTGGAATGGCAAGAAACTAATATTAGATATTGGATGGAAAGAGCGGCAGATTCTTTAATTTATTATGTTATTGCGGCTATGTTATATGGTGTGGTATTGTTATTTATGGTATTGTTATTGATAATAGGTTTTGAGATTATAATCAATGATATTATGGTATTGATACTATGGGTAATATCTGCAGTAGTGGCTCTCTTAGTATTAATATCATTGCCATCAAAATATTCACAATACTTAAACAACATTAGCATGTTGTTGTTAGTAAGTATCTTCACATTGTATATTTTCAGTGAAAATCTTATAATTATTAGTATAATTTCAGGACTTTGGGTGTTAATACTTACATTGATAGTAAAATATTTGTTTCAATGCAATGGAAATTTTGTATCAGCAATCGCTATGCTGCATGATACTTTATGTTATGATATTAAAGTGTCCAAAATTCTAAAATACAAAAAAGCAGTATGTAGAGATTATGCTAAACTAACTATTGCTTTACTTTCGAATTTGTTTCCCAACTATAACTTATATTTAGTAACTCATCCTATGCATGTTGCTGCAGCTATTGAGATAAATGGAAAAATCTATGTAATAGACCAACGACTACCCATTCGTGAAATTAACACATGGATAAAAATACAATCCACTAACCATAGGATTTTAGGAAGAGGGTATAAAATCTATAAAATAATACGAAAGAAAAATGGTTTTGACTCACAGAAAGAAAATATTGAAAAATATATCGATAAAAACTTATTAAATGAAGAATATATTAAACCTAACTGGGACAATATTATTAAAGAAATATATGAGGTAATGAAGAGTAAAAAGCCAAATTTTGAATTCGAACTCAAAAATTATGCAATTTGGTATGATATAAACGATGCAATAATCAAAGAATCTTTATGCCGATACATAAAAAACATATTAAGAAAAGAATTCTGTGGAAATTGTTCAAAAATAAAAGATATAGAACTTAAACAAAAAGGAAAGGATATTGTAGTTCATTTACAGTTTAAGTTGGGATAATTATAATTTATCAAATCACTTAAATTTAAGATGACAAACCAAACATTTTTCCTTATGAGAAAATAGTACTAGAATCATTCAAAGAAAAATCAATAAAGCAATAAAAGAAAATAAAAAAACTCTCAGTATGATAGATAAATACAAATAAATAGTTAATGCCAATCTCTACACTGATAGTGAGTTTAAAATCATTGTTCTTTTTATTTTTTGTTTATCCTGAACTTAATCAACAAAGTTCAGCCAAGGTTAGAAATTTTCGAAGTAAGATTTCACTATTATAATGAGTTTATTACAAATCTTTCTATAATACGATAAGATATTTTTTGAATTTTATAATAAAATAAAAATCTAAAAATATATTTAGATAAATAAAATTATGCATTTAGGATGTCAAGAATTTCCTCCCTTTTTAAGTCATACTTTTTATTGTATTTCGATTCCCATAACTCTACCATTTTTCTATATTTATCCAACATTGGGAAATGACTATTAAAATTATCAGTTTTCTTTGCATACTTTGCTACGAATGAAAATTTTTTCTGGTCTTCTATAAGAAATCTTACAAACGCCATATATTTTGTTTCGCTATTGCCATCAAAACCTTTAAAATACGAATATGGATGATTTATTATTTCATGGTCATTAGGGTTCTTTTGTTTGTAGGGTTCAACTACAATGTCGTAAAAAGAGAGAATATCTAATACAAATTGTCCTTCAGATTCTGGAAGTTCATCAAAAATATGTCCTAAAATTTCATCATAAAATATTTCATACCCTTCCTCTAAAATCTTAATTATCTCATCATATTCTGAAGTATTTTCCAAAATTTTCAAAATTTTGTATTGGTTTGCCAATATAAGTCGTTCGATTTTAGATAACATCCCCCACTCACCTAATATTTTTGTATGGATTAATAGGGTATATTCCATATTTAAAAATATGCACATATTAAATGGTCTCAAAGTTAATAGAAGTTGGACTTTCAGCCCAAAGTCTAACTTAGGTTAATAATTTTTGGACACTACTGAAGTTTATAACATTTACAACTTTGTGAAAGTTGTGAATTTCCAGAAGTTTATGGAAGTTAGGAATTTCATAATTTCATAACCTTATTACTTTATAGCCACATAAGTTATGGGATTTAGCAACGCTAATTTTGAACTCTATTTTTTGGATAAAAATATACTAATCATAATTTACTCATTACATATATAATATACAAGCATGTTTTGGGCATGTTCTAACTCTTAAAACATATAGGTTCAATGTCTCACTACTAACTTCGGAAATTTTCCGTTGCGGATATTTTCCGAAAGGTATATTCTTTGTAATCACAATAATATAATACTACCAAACCGTCAATTTACAGTTGAATTTTAAAAAGGTGTCGAATATGCCCGACGAAATTATCTGTAATTTTTATGTAAATATTAGTTACTTAGAAATATCGGCAACTTATGATAGTAAAAATAAGAGATATTCGTTATCTTCTAAAACTGGAAATTTTAACGTTGGAGTAAAAGGTTTTGAAAAGTTATTATCAATATTTGAAAAAATCGGACATGTAATGAAAATTAATGAAAAAACATACAAAATAATCATACAAAATAAAATTTTAAACCTAAAGCACTTATATTCTAAGAAAAATAAAACTCATACTTTAGAAATATTGGATGAATACAATAATCTTATGAAATTATCTGGAAAAAAATTAATTGATGTTGCTTTACAGCTATTTAAGACGTTTAAAATTAACGAAAATATAGAAAACTCGTTAAACGTTAAAAAAACGGAAAATGATATTCAAATTATAAATAATAATCAAAACTTAAAAATTGAAGAAAATATAAATGATTCGAAAACCAAAGAAAACGATAATAAGTGCTACAGAGAAATAATAGATAGAGTTCTGAAATCACGTTCTGAGCAGTTGTTTATAGAGAATCTTGAAAATATTCCTCCAAAATCAGTTATTTATTCGATTACTGGTGCTTTTAGTTTTATATTTGGTTTAGGCGTATTATGTGAAACATTAGAATCTGGAAAAATTAGGTGGAAGGCGATAATTCTCGGATTTATAATATTAATATTGATTTTAGCAATTGTAAATTATCTCATGATGAAAGAAAAAAACGTTGATGAACATGAATATAACATACCTACAAAACTTATGGAAGATGTATATACTACTGACTGCGAAAATTTTCCGTGCGGATATTTTCCGAAGTAGTATTTGTAATCCATTCTCTTTTATGTTGTTATGGCTTAAAATTATGTCTTCCTTCGAAAAATGTCCGCACGGAAAATTTCCGATAAGTACGAGTATTTTACAATAGTGTGTGTAACCGATATTTCAAATATAAGGACTTGCAAAATTCCGAGTATAATGACATGTAAGATATTATTTCACGTTTTCAAATTTCACTGGTAAATATAAAATAATTATTGACAATTTTTATATTTACAGATAATTAAAAGTTTGTGCATTGAAAATTTTCCGTTACGGATATTTTCCGAGATGAATGTATTCTTTACTGGTATATTTTTCACCTAAGTGGTGTTTGTTTAATTATACAATATCGTGGTAGCAATCTCGGAAAATGTCCGTAAATTTTAGAAAATATTACATAAAATAACTTCAATAGTTTAAATCTATCAGAACTATCTAAATCGATAGTTTGGATAATAAAAAATTCCTCTGCGTAAAAATTCCGCATTATTCTCAATAAAATTAATAAATTTTAATAGTTAAATATAATCCAGTAAGCTTTTATGCCATTACCTGAATATGGAACAGATAATTCCGATAATTTCGTAAGGTTTATATACTTTGAAATTAAAAAAAATAGTGTTAAGCCCCCTTCCTTCCCCAAATTGGGAAAATACTTGGAAAACCACTGCAAAGGAGGTGATTATATGTGTGTCATAAACAATTATATATATTTTTTGATTATCATAGATTTGGAATATTTGGTTAAATGGATTAAATGCTATTCTGACAATGTATTGAAAGGCACTATAAAGTTACTAACTAACTATTATAGTAAGTTGTATTATATAAAATTAAGTTTATCCCATTGGCTATTTTCATTGTGTAATCTACCTTTGGAAGATGAGATGTTATTTTTAAGTTGTGGTTCATTGGTTAAATATCAAGATGCTTCAACACATAAATTATATAAATTGGAATATTTAACTAAACTGATTTTAGGATACAATAGAATAAATGTGGATAATTGTATATGTTCCATAAAAGTATTTGCAATATCAACTTTTGAAAGATTTCTATATCACGAATTTGAAAATAATGCTTTCAAGTTGATAATGCTACATAAAAGAACATCATTTAATGTTTATAAAGTTAAAACTTCAAAAATAGCTTTATTAAATATACTGGAAAAGATAGGGAGAACCTATAAAAGGTATCTCCATACCCTCAAAACTCCGAAAAACCTAACAACAACAGAGGTGGTTAGGCATGGATAAATATGTAAATGGTAGTATAAATAACATACAGAACAACAATGTATTGGAATATACAATTAATGAAATTAATCAATATCCAGAGGATGTTTTAGAGGTTGCCATAAAATTACTGAACATTAGATATGACCCTAATACTATCAAAGAATTAGACGAGCATAACAAAAACAATACTGAAATCTTAGGAAATATATGGCTATTTTCATTAAACAAGCTACCTCTGAAAGAGAGGCAACTATTATTAAAATATGGTTTATGGGAGTTAGGGGCAGAATTGCCAACCGACAAACTATATAGATTGGAGGATGCAATTACGTCAATTTTAGGTTGGAGCTTCTGGGAGATACACGACCCTAAGGAAGTCGTATTAAAATTGGTGAAAGCTGGTGAAATGCTTCACCAACAAAATAGAGACATAAAAATTGGTGAAATTGTTGGTGAAGAATTCACTGCACTTCACCAACAAAATAACGACTTCACTATGCTTCACCAATGTGGTGAAGAATTCACTGCACTTCACCAACAAAATAACGACTTCACTATGCTTCACCAATTACTGCATAATATACAAGATAATAGTATGATTGAAGACCTATGCAACAAAATCGGCGAGAGAGCCAACACATTAAAAAAGAGTTATAAAAACGATGATTGTAAAAAAACTGCTAAAATATTCACAATCCTAACCTTTGAAGGTATGAGATTTGACGAATTTATGAATAAAGCCATAGAGCAGTTGAAAATTGGAGAAGGAACATTAAAGCAACACCTAAAGATTTACAAACAATTAGAATGGATTGACATAAGGAAAAATCCAGAGGATTACGATAGAAAATACATTTATCTAACTTACAAATTCTATGAAGACATTAAAGACATCTTAGATGAGTATTTACCTAAAAAAGCATTCCAAGAGGCAGAAGCTAAAAGCGAATTTATGGAAGATTTGAAAAAATCACTTAAAAAATTCATAGAAGAGAGATTAACACCAGAGGGCTTTGAATTTGACATTAACGAAGTTGATAGGTTAAAGGGCAAAGAGAGAATTGTAGGGGCTTACTTTAGGAGCTTACTCTTAAATGAACCGTATGAAGCCATAGAGATGATTTATAAAGTTTATTATGAAAAATACTTCCAATTTAAGCCTTTAGAGATTAACATAATTGGCTTAGAGACACTAAGAAGTAGGACCATAATGACAAAAGCTAAGGATTGGGGAGAGTTTAGGAATAAATTGTGTGTATTTAGGGGAGATATTGCGGGAATAATACACCATAGGAAAAGCAGACCAATTTTGAGACGTTATGTATGTATTGATTTGGATAAGAACGGCAATAACAAGGGATGTAATTGTGAAGTTATAAGGTTGTATGAGCCAGTGGAAAACAGCCAAGATTATAAAATTAAGTGTCCAGAGTGTGGCAGAGACATAAAATATTCAGAATCCCTATTCAAAGATGAAGATGGAGAACCAATAAAGTTGGAAAGGGATTTAACGATAGCCATAATCCAATTAAAAGAAACGGATGAAGTTTATAGGGTTTATCTTCCATACACACCAGAGATTAACAACCTAAGGGATGTTGAAATTGTAGGAATTTTGAAAACAAACCATAAAGGAGAGTATTACATAGAGGGCTTAAGTATCAATCCACAAAAGACCATAAATTTCAATTATGATGCCTTTGTTAGGAAGGTTAAGAATGCTGGTTATAGTAATGCCTTAGATTATATTAAAGATAGGGTATTTTACGAAGTGAAGGCAATATTGGACAAAGAAGGGAAAAATCCAACGATAGACACTTTAATAACATTGGAGATACTGGCATCATCCCATATATATTGGGATAAAAATAGGGATGGACACTTAAAGCCTGAAACTATTGATTGTTTGTTCATTGGAAGCTATGGACAAGGGAAGAGTTTAACAATAGAACCATTGGCAAAACTCCACAACACTACTGAGGACATGATAAGAGTAGATATGCCTAACATAGAGAACTTAATAGGTTTAGTTATCTCCAGAGATAACATAAAATTCTATAAAAAAGGAATAATCCCAATGAACCACAATAGACCGATATTTATTGAAGAGATGATGGACTTTATTTTAAGAGTAGGCAACGACTTAGACTTATTAAAAAGTGGTAAAACTTCAGGTATTTGGAAGAGAGAAAGAGAGGGTTATAACATCCCAATGATTGGGGTAAGCCCATGGATTGGAGTAGGGAACATTAAGGATATTGACTTAATGGAGCTTTGGGAAATTTACCACTTAAAGGGATTTGAAGAGTTTAAAGAAGCTATGATAAATTACTTCGCTAAAAAGTTACTAAAACAACATGACTATGATAGAAATGAGGCAGAAGATAGGGCTAAAAAGATAGTTAATAATATATTGGGAGCTAACCCCCAGTTAAATGCATCAGAATGGTTATTGTCAAAAATATTGGATTTTACTTTGAAGAATTTGAGGGGAATGACAGATAGAATTCCATTAATCTATCTATTAAAGCCATACACCAACGAGGATTGGAAGGAGATTAAACTACACACCTACAAAGTTAAGAGATTGAGAGAAGACAATAACTTCATAAAACAAAAGAATTTGGAAGCTTACGAGTGTGCTTTATTCATTAGCTACATTAAAAATAAGGATATTGAGTTTAAGGAAGATGCATTAAAGACACTTTGGGAGGTAGAGGAGAAGTTAAGGGATTTATTGAGAGATTACGGACTATTTAAAGGATATTCCGATAGATTATTTAATCAAATTGAGTATATGGCTAAAGCTTATGCTAAACTTAAGTTTAAGGAGTATGTGGATTTAGAGGATGTTAGGGATGCATTAAAAATATGGTTTAAGACAATCTTAGGGGTTTTGTTAAGAATTAAAGCACCAGATAAGGTTAAGGAGATATTTAAATTGGTTGGAGAAGAGATAAAAGAAACACAACAAAAGGATGAAGAGTTAGAAGAGATTAACAAACTTATAGAGGAAAGTAGGAAGTTATCCCAACTAAAAAGAGAGATTTTAAACTACATGCTACAAAATCCAAAAATCTACACTACGGTTGAAATTGCTGAAAACTTCAACATATCGGAAGATACAGCACGGGGGATTTTAAAAGAGCTGTGGAAAAATGGAGATGTGGATAATCCAGAATCCGACCAATGGAGACCACTATAATGGTGGTAGCTATGGATAGGCTTACCTACTATAAACTAACTTCCAGATATTTATATTATTTTTGTTTAGATAGGTTATTAAGTTGCCATAGGTTGGATTTGGATAGAGATAGAAAAATCAATTGGAGACATCCAAAGTATTGGAACTATAACAACATCCCAAAGGGGGAGAAGCCATATTTAAGGCATATTGATTTATGGGATTATAGAGGCAACTTTAAGGATTGGATTATAGAGAACCTTAGGAGTATTTACTGCTCTCCATACTACTTTGAGAGTCCAAGATATGAGTTGGAGTATCCAGCTATCGACTACAATTATTGGGATTGGGTTATAGATATTGACTTTAAAGGCAACTTTAAGAAATCTAAGGAGATAGCTAAGGAAGTAAGAGAGATTTTTAAAGATTATGGAGTTAAGGACATCCACATAAAGTTTAGTGGGAGTAAGGGCTTTCATATTTGGATTAATGCCAGATATTTGCCTAATGAGATACTAAATAAGGGCTATGTTGAAGGAAGCACCATATTAACAAACTTTCTAAACTTTAAGCTAAGGAAGTTGTTAGATTTTGTTGGCAAGGAAGGAGATACGGGTATTGACTTATCAATCTATAAGGAAAACATGACTGTAACAGCACCATTTAGCTTATACTATGCAGACATTGAGGGAAAGACACCGATAAGCATACCGTTTCCAATTAACAAAGTGGAGAAGTTTAAACCGATATATTTGCAGAATGTAAAGCCATACTTCATAAGGAAGCTAACAAAATACTATGAAAACTTTGGAGAGATAAGAGGGGATTTAACGGACTTTGTGGATGATGCTTTAAGATATTATCAAGCAACTAAGAAAGTGAATAACGATATTAAGATAGATTTGGAAATAAACACCAATAAGAAGGCAAAACCTAAGGTAGAGCATAGTAAGAGGGAATACATCAAAACAACCATAGGAGATAAGGAAGTTGTATTAAATAAGGTAAAGTTGGAGAGCTACCTTAATGAGTTAATCAATTCCAATTGGGAAGATGGCAAAATGAGAGGCTGTTATTATTTAACTTCATTATGTAAGCTGTTAGGCTATGGAAGAGATAAAACTATAAAGTTATTGAACCGTTGGGCTTCCAAGTATGGCAACAAATACATCAAACATATAGATTATGAAGTTAGGTATCTCTATGATAGGAATGGTAAAGTATGCTCTATTAAGTGGCTAAAAGAGAACATACCAGAGGCAAAAACGCAAATAGAGATTTATAAAAAGTATTATGAGTTGGATAAAAATAACTATTTGGTGAAAAAATGAACATAGATGATTATATTGAAAAATTGGAAATACAGAAAGAGGGATTTTTCTATAAATGTCCATACTGTAATTACACTAATGCAGATGTAAAGGCAATTAAAAAGCACATTAAAAGTAAGCATTATGATATAATAGCTAAGGAGGTTGAGAATTTGAATAAGCAGAATAAACCACAAAGAAAACCGATGAAAAAGCAACCTAAGAAGAAGGATGACGATTATAAGGATTATATGCTATTATTTGCTCATAAGAAAAAGTGTAAAATTTACTTAGATAATGGTATGATTGTTGAGGGAACTGTCAAGGCAAAGGATAGGTTTAATATTATGGTTTTGGACGCTAAGGTTGATGATAAGGAAGTTGAGAGGATTATAATCCAAAAAGGGCATATTGTTGCTTTAATTCCGTTAGAGGAGTAAAGGTTTATATCTCATTAGTTGCCATAATCATAAGTAGAAAAATAGGGGCTGGTGGTTATGGAAGATGCTAATTTGTGGATATTCTTTACTGCCATGTTGATGTATGGATTGTTAATTATTGCCTTTGCAGTTTTGAATTATTGGCTATTTAAAAAGCCAGTTAAGGATGCATCTAAGGAATAAGATACTTAATAACTTTTGTAGCCAAAATACCAGATTACTAAGACTACCAATATAAACAATCCTGCCATTAATAGAGACATAACGCATAATGTAGGATTGTTTGATGTAAATGTGTTGTATAATAATACTAATGAACCGTAACCAAACAATTCTATACAAATGTAGTATGCTTCTGGTAGGAGTTTTTGTTTAAATTCTAACTTTTCGTTAGCTGGTAACGTCTCATATTGTTGGTGAATAATTAATGCTCCGATAGTCATACCTATTAAGGATACGATTCCAGCAACAACTATAAAACCAATGGTTGGCATTATTGGATATGTTTGTGGCGTAAATATAGCACCAATACCGACGGTTAGAAATGTTAGCATGGCAACTTTAGAAAAAATTAAAAAAGCTTTATAGTTATACTCTAATTTGCGATATTCTTTACTTTCCATGACAACACCATAAGGGCATTATCTTTCTACTTTTCTAATTTTTAGTAACATTTATATAAACAGGTGAGTTAATTCCAAGTTTGTAAATTGGGTAGGCTTTTTGTGTAATAACCAATTGAGAGTAGATAACCTTTTTTAGTTGTATATTTCTAAGAAAATATAAGCTTTTCGTTTTTAACTATTTTCAACCATTTTCTTTTCTCAATTGAAGTATAAAAAGTTTTGCAATTAATCAATTGATACTCAATTAATTGCTTAATTGATTAATTAATCAATTAAAAAGGAGATTGCATATTATTTATTATTGGTTGCCTAAAAGTTCAGGATAAGTTAAGAATTTTCAAAGTGCATACCACTTATAGAGCGTATATTGCCGATTTTATCAATATGGACAGTCATTTTGTATAATAAATTAATTGAGGGACACATTAAAAATAAGGTAAATTTTATTTACTATATTTATAATAATGATGAGTAATGAAAGGTAATGAAACCTAATCACTGCTTGGAGCTGTTATTATGCTTAAAAAGGCTATTATTAAGCTGTTAGGCATTGATAACTATATTGAAAAAATTGAAGAGTTAGAGGGTGAAAGAAAAGAAATCTTTGAAAATTTTGAAAAATTGAATAAAAAATTAGATAATTTTGAAAACGAACTAAATTTCATTAAGAAAGAAATTGAAAGAATTCAATTAGAGTTTAATAATGTTATTAACTCTAACAATAATGATTATGTTAGCAAGAAAGAATTGAATGACATTGTTAATCAACTAAATACATTATCTACTTTGGTTAATGGTTTAATAATTAACATTTCACATGGAAATAATTTGAAAGAATCTTCTAATACAGTAGATGATGTTAAAAATAGATTGTTGGAACTCTTACAATCTGAAAAAGATTATTGCATTACGGAAATTAATTGAAATACTTGAAGTTGATACGAGAAAGTTTTATACTGCATTAAATGAACTTAAAAAAGAGGGAAGAGTTGAGATTGTTAAGAAAGGTAGGGTTAAAATAGTGAGGTTGAAGAATAAATTTTAAACACTATATTAAAATATTCTACATAATAGAGGTGAGGTTATGGATGATAAAATTGTAGGAGCTACATTTCCAATTCCCAAGTCATTAATTGGTAGGATTTTGGATGAGCATAAAAATGTTTTTGTCAAACCAGCAACATTAACCAAAACTTGAAAAGGGAATGAAGATAATATTTTATGCTTCAAGGGAAGAGCAGGGATTTTATGGAGAGGCAGAGATTGAGGAAGTAGAATTTTTTGAAAATCCTATGAAGATACTTGAGAAATATAAAAATAATTTATTTTTAACAGAAGAGGAATTTAAAAAATATATTGAAGATTCAAATAAAAAGTGGGGATATGGTAAGAAAAAGAAAAAACCATGGATAGTTATCATCTTAAAAAATATTAGAAAGTATCCAAAAGTTGTTAAGCCAAAGAGATTTATTCCAGTTTGTGGAAAATATGTAAAAGAGGACGAATATGAGCAAATTTTAAAGAAACTTTAAATTAATCAATAATTTAAATTTTTTAGATGTTAGGTGGTAGTTATGGCTCAAACAAAATTGTGTTCTGATATAGAAATTCCAAAAGAAGTTTATAACAAGTGGAAGGATTTTATTAAGCTTGTTGGGAATATTATTTTGTCTATTAAGCAAATTCCAGAATTAGAAGGCAAATTTAAAGAGTTATTGAAAAAGGGTAGATACAATTTTAAATCTGATGATTTTGGAGGGCAACTTCCAGAACCATTTACGAGGCAGAAGGTTATAGAACCAATTTTAGAATTCTTGGGTTATGAATTCACATCAGAAATATCTAAAAAATCACCATTAGGAGATAGAAAAATTCCTGATTATAGAGTATCAGTATTTAACAAAGAAATTCTTATCGAAGCCGAACCTTTAGGTAGTGATTTAAATAAAAAAGATTCTGGAATTCACCAGGTTAAGGAGTGGTTAATTATCAAATCTTATGGCGTAGATACTGGTATAGCCACTAATGGTTTAGAATGGGTGTTATTACACTATGATGATACAATTAAAGAAATAAGAACTCTCAAAGAATTGAATCTTAAATCTATTTTTGAGTATGTTCTTGAAAATAAAAAAGATAAAGATTTAGAAAATGAATTAAAACAGGTATTTTCTGAGTTTTATTATTGTTTTTCAAAGGAGTATATTGAAGAATATATTGAAGTTGCTACAAAGAATATTAAACATAAAAAAGAAGAAATTACTAATGAATTCTATAAAGAGTTCGTAAAACTTGTTTTTGGATTTGAAGATGTTAAGGATGTTAAGAAAAAAGATAAAAGTAGTTCAGAAAAAGATAAAGGCACTAAAAAATGCTTATACAATTGTATTGAAGCTCCACCCAATACATCAGAATTGGACAAGAAAAAATTTGCAGTATTGTTAATGAACAGGTTAATATTTATAAAATTCCTTGAGGACAAGGGAATAGTCCCAAGAGATTTGCTTAGAAGAACTTATGAAGATTACAAAAAATCTAACGTTTTAATAAATTATTATGATGCTTATCTTAAACCATTATTCTATGAAGTGCTTAATACTCCAGAAGATGAAAGAAAAGAAAATATTAGAACTAATCCTTACTATAAAGACATCCCTTACTTAAATGGTGGATTATTCAGGAGTAATAATGTTCCTAACGAACTATCATTTACTATAAAAGATAATGAAATTATTGGAGAGGTTATTAATTTTTTAGAAAGGTATAAATTCACTCTATCTACATCTGAAGGTTCAGAAGAAGTTGAATTAAATCCAGATATTCTTGGGTATGTTTATGAAAAGTTAATTAATATTTTGGCAGAAAAAGGGCAGAAAGGACTGGGTGCTTATTATACTCCAGATGAGATTACAAGCTATATTGCCAAAAATACAATAGAGCCGATTGTTGTAGAGAGGTTTAAAGAGATTATTAAAAATTGGAAAATAAATGACATTAATTTCTCAACATTAGATGAAATTCTTAATGAAGATAGTAAAATAGCTGAAAATAAACATATTTTAAGAGCTTTTCTTGATGAATTGGATAAAATAAGAATTTTAGACCCCGCAGTTGGAAGTGGTCATTTCTTAATATCTGCATTAAAGGAATTGCTCCAAATTAAGAAAAGGATTTATTATTTACTTAGAGAAGAGATGGACATTTACAAAGAAAAGTTAGGTATTATACTAAACAATCTTTATGGTGTTGATATTGATGATATTGCTGTTGAAATAGCAAAACTTAGGTTGTGGCTTGCTCTTATTGAGAATTTAGACGTTGAGGCTTTAAAAAGAGGAGAAGTTTTACTGCCAAATATTGAGTATAATGTAAGATGTGGTAACAGTTTAGTTGGATGGATTGATGAAAATTTAAAACAGCTTTCCATCTCCTACCTATGCGATAATGTGCGTATAATGTGTGTTCTTGAAGGTTTAATTATCAACGCTCACAATTCTGAAGAGAGAAAAAAACTGAAAAAAGCTAAAGAATTGCTTGAAAAAAGAGATGGATATGTATTAGACAATTATGTGGAAGCGTATCATCTCCTTTATGAAGTATATAGAACAAGCCACGGACTTAAAGCCAATCTGTTAAAAGAATTATTAGATGAAATTAGAGATTCAATATATGAGAGTGTAACTCCAGCATATTTCGCTGAGATTTACCAAAATGGAAATAACAAAAAGAATAATGGTAAAAAAAGTAAAAAGAATAGACCACGTGTTGAGGAATTTGAAAAATTAAAACCCTTCCATTGGAAGATTGACTTCGGATGGATTATTAAAGAGGAAGGTTTTGATGTAATTATTGGAAATCCACCTTATGGGAATTTGCTATCTCCTACTGAAAAAGAAATTATGAAACGTAGAGATACTCCTGAATTTGACATTTTTGTAACATTTATAGTGCATAGTAGTAAATTATTGAAAAATGAGGGGTATTTAGGATTTATAATCCCATCAAGTTTTGGAACGGGTGTGAGATATTCAAATCTTAGAAAAGAGTTATTTACAAAAATGTGTCTGAAAAAATTAATCTATCTACCTTTTGATGTATTTTCAGGAGCGTATGTTGATAATTGTATAATAATACTGCATAAAAAACCTCCAAAATCAGAAGATTTGGTTTTGATATATGCATTCCCTAAAAAAACTAAAAAAATCTCATTTGAGTTTAAAAATGACCTTTTCATAGAATATTCAAAAATATTAAATGACCCAAAGTGTCGAATATTCCCAAAAAGTCCCGAAATCTACATAATATTAGATAAAATTAAACAAAATTGTAGAGAATCACTAACTTACTTGGAAGATTTAACAGAATCTACAATAGGAATTTTAGCTTCAAAATATAAATTTTCAGATAAAAAAGAAAACGAATATTATTTGCCATATTTAGAAGGTAATGTGTATAGGTATGAAACTAAATTAAAATTAAAAAATTATGTTGATTTCTCAAAACATAAAAACAACGAAAAGCTTATTAATCTATTTATGTCTCCCGAGAAAATCTTTATACGGAGAATCGTTAATAGACAAGATAGAATTATGGCATCTTATGGAAATATTGAAGGAGTTGTAAAAAAGGATTTGTATGTGTTTGTTTTAAAGCCAGATACTCCTATTAATTACTTCTATTTATTAGGAATACTAAATAGTGAGTTAATATCTTATATATACATTGGAAAGTCGGCAATAGCATTAAAAGATGATTTTAGGCAGACTACCTTAGAAGAATTAAGAGAGTTACCTATAGTAATCCCCAAAAATAAAAACATAATAAACGCTTTAACACAGTTAAGTAAATTGAGGTTCGAATTAAACGATAAATTAAATGAAAATGACAGAATATTTTTAGAAAATATAATAGATTCATTAGTTTATGGGATTTACTTCCAAGACTTAATACCAAAAGAGGAATTAAACGAAATCTGCAATGAAATTAATGGCATCATAAAAAAGTATGACGAAAAATCCATAGACTGCTTAAAATACTGCCAAAATATTATTAAATTACTAAATACCATAAATACAAATGAATTGGTGCGTAAGATACGGAATAAAAATTAAGGTGATTGTATGAAATTTATATTTGAAAAATACTATAGACATCCTATAAATAAATATAATGGAAGCAAAATAACCCCTATATCACAAAAAAATATTTTTGTAGTAATAAAAGTAGAATTAGATGATAATGAATTAAATAATATCCATGATGAAGCTAAAAAATTAGCAGAAGATGTTTGTGAAAAGAATCCAAGTGGAGATATAAGAACAGAAGAAAGAAAATTATTGTCATCATTTTGCGGACTTATTGCAGAAAAAGTTGTAAAACAATTAATTACTGAAAAATTAATGTTAATAAAAGATTACATTGAAATCAAAGGTGCAAATGTAAGCAATGAAAATTTTAACTATGAATCCCACAATGACATAGAAATTCATCTTTCAAATGATGAGATAATTACAATAGAGATTAGGTCATCAATAGCCACTAAATATGACTTAAATGACATTTTAAATAAAGATTTTGATATATTGGGTTCATACACTACATCTTATAAGTCGAAAGAACATAATAAAGATTATTATTTTAGAATAATATTTCACAATCCAGGAGATTATGGATATAATCCTCACTTAAAAAAATGGGAATATAACAAAAGATTAGAAAATGCTTTTAAACAGGAAAAAAATAAAGCTCTGGATTATTTTAAAAATAACGTAAAAGTTTATTTTGTAGGGGGTTGCACATTTGATGACTTAGAAAACTATGGAGAACATGATGACTTAAAACAGAAAAATGCAGAATATTGGATTATCAGACCAATTACAAAAGGTCGAGATGTCTTAGAAATCCTTGAGATTCTTGAAAAAGATATACTTAATAAACTGGGATTTCTTTAATTAACCAAGTTCCTTAAAAGCTCCGCTCCAAACAAAATTATACAGTGGGGATGAAGAACATCTATTAGAAACAATTTCAAAGCACTTAAAACCAATAAATTATGATAGATGGGCTGAATTGTATTGGAAAAAGCTGTTAGAAGGCGATTTAACAGAAGAAGAGGAAGAGGAATTAAAACAATTAGAGGAAGAAAATCTAAAAACAATTAATGAAGTTTATGAATCAATAAAAGGTGATAAAGAAATAAACAAATTAATTAAGAAAATAATATCTCATGAGTGGGTTAGGATTATTGAAAATGGGGTGTAGAATAATACGAGGATATTAAATCTTTACTATAAATAAACCAAACATTGAAAAGGGATTGTTTATGAATTTTGTTTATATATTCCTTTTATTGTTTATAGGGGTTACTATACTATTTATA
>NC_001732.1 GCF_000091665.1 Methanocaldococcus jannaschii DSM 2661 | reverse complement strand
TATAATACCAAATCAACATAATACATTTTGTACATTTAATGAAATCGGGAGTTTTATTTTAGTTTTAGGACATTTTGTTTATAAAGTGGGGGGATAGATTAATGACAAAAACTCTTCACTTAACGAAGGTAACAATTAGGAACTTCAGGTCTATCAAAGTAGCACACATAAACAATATTGGAGATATTGCTGTCTTTGTAGGAGCAAATGAAAGTGGTAAATCAAATATCCTAAAGGCATTAAATTGGTTTGGGACAGATAAACCTTTAGGGGGAGATGATATACCAGTTGAATTTTTAGGAAAAGAAAATAAAGAATATTCTAAAAAACCTATCATAGAAGCTTATTTTGAGATTGTTAATAAAGATAAGTTCAAAGAAAAAATAATTTCTAATATAAAAGAAATTTTAGAAGTAATTAAAGTAGATATCAACGAGGATATCTTAATAAACTTTGAAGATATGCTAAATAAAATTCAATTCTTAAAATTTGAGAAATATGCTGATGGGTTATTTAAAACATATATTTATGACGACCAATTGGAAGATATAACAAAAGAATTTTATGACTGTTTTAAAAATGTGATTTCCAAAAAAACACCATTAGATTTATTTAATCTAATTTATGAAGAAGTATTAAAAGAAGAAGTAAAAAAACAGAATATTCCTGAAAATCAAATTTCTAATGCAGTTGCTAATATTAGGGGCAACCCTAATTTTAATAACCATTATCGTAAAATTTTAGATGAGATTAGAACGTTGAATACTTTTGAAGAATTTTATGAAATATGCAAACGAATTGAAAATATAGTTAAAAGTATTCCAAATACTTCTGTATCTATATCTATTCCAGGTAGAAACATCCAATTAAACCCGTATAATATATTCACAGAAATTCTTACTAAGTTTAATTCAATAGTTACTATTGCATTTATAAACTTAAAGCCAAAATTTGTTTATTTAGACGAAGAAATGGAATTAAAAGGAGCGGTTATAAAAAATACATCTTGGAGTAATACATTAAAAGAAGAGAATAAGACTACTCTATTAATGCCAGACTTTTTAGAGTAATGAATATAGACATAGAAGATTTCGAAAAAAAGCCATTATATATACAGAGAATAATTTTAAGAAATAGTTGTATAGAGTTCTCTAAAATGTTAAAAAAATATTGGGATAAAAATATAATGATTGGGATACAAATATCAGAAAGAGAAATGTCTTTTGAAATTGAAGAGCGTGATAATAAAAACGAACCTATTAAAATAACTCTTCCGGAATATAGGTCTAAAGGATTTAAATGGTATTTAGCTTATCTTATAACACTTGAATATTTGAGAATTTTAAAAAATGGGGGGAATAATGATATAGTTTTACTGCTTGACGACCCTGCAGTTTATTTGCATCCAAATGTTCAAAAATCATTTTTAGAGAAACTTGAAGAATTATCAAAAGAATATCAAATCCTATATAATACCCATCTTATGTCGTTATTTAATGAAGAAGAGCTTGATAGAGTCTTATTAGTATATCTTGATAAAGAAAATAGAACAAAAATAAAGAGACCTTGGAGTAATGAACAAAAAGACATAATTTATCCAATTAGGAGAGCATTAGGAGTTGATAAAATACTATTCAAAGAAAATTTAAGTAAAATTTTATTTGTTGAAGGAATTTCGGATAAATTTATTTTAGAAGGATTAGGAAAATTAGAAACACTTAAAAACTTAAAAAATTGGTATATTCATCCATTGTCTGGTGGAGATAAACTTGAAGATAACGAGATAGTTAAAAAAGTCAGACTATATTCATGCTTATCAAATTTTGAAGAAATTAAATACTATTTCTTATTAGATGGGGATAAGAAAGAAAAATTTGAAAGAGATAAAATAAGTAATAAAATAATATTTTTAGGAGATGAAAATCAAGAAATTGAAGATTTAATTGATAAAAACTTCTATTTAGATTGTGTCTTAGAAACTTATAAAAGAATCTTCACTCATGACCTAGAAAAGTTCAAAAAAGTTAAAGAAATCGTTGAAAAATTAAGAAAATCAAAATCTAAAATAATTGAAGAACTTAATAATGAGTTTAGATTAAATAACTTAGGAGATTTCTCAAAAGTCGATGTAGCAATAACAATAAAAAGAAAATTATATGAAAATCCAGAACTTGCTAATAAATTTGAAAAAATCATTGATTGCCTAAATGGCAAAATAATCTAAAAAAATTACTTGGTATAGTTTAGGAGATAACTAAAATCGAATATCTGTTAGGAGTGCCATAACCTCTCTATGTAAAGAGATTTGTTTATCATTAACTAATATTTAAATATATTTGTAAAAATCCTATAACTTAAATGAATAGAAAGCTTAGGATTAAATTAGAGGTTAGTTTATATTATTCCATTCCTAGTATCCGCAGAAAGATACACTAAAAATTACAATGTATATGGTGATGTATTATGGCAACACTCGATAAATTCTTAAGTATTAAAGAAAATGATGAAAAAACTAAAAAGAAAGAAAGTAAGAAAAAATCATCTAAATCTAACAAAACTTCTGAATCATTGGTATCACATGACCATTTTGAACTCACACCAGAGTTTGAAAATCAGTTATGGAAAGTGGCAGATAAGCTTAGAAAGAAGATGGAAGTTCATCAGTATAAGTATGTTGTTTTGGGGCTTATATTTTTGAGAGCTTTAACTTGTAGATTTTATGAGAGGAGAAAAGAGATTGAAGAGGAACTTTCTAATCCAAATAGTGAGTTATACACTGAAGACCCAGAACTTAGAAAAATGATTCTCGAAGATGAAGATTTTTATCTCTCTGAAGGAGTTCTTTATCTTCCTAAGGAAACAAGATGGGATTATTTTGTAGAAAATGTAATGAGTCCAAATATTGGAGAAATTATTGATACAGCTATAGAGATATTAGAGGAAAAATATCCTGATAGGTTAAAAGATGTAATTCCTAAAATCTATGCACAATCTCCCCTTGATAACCATGACTACTCCTATCTCATAAATAAATTTTCAGAAATAAGTTTTGGGAAAGAACATAGAGTTAAAGATGTGTTTGGTAGGATTTATGAATATTTCTTAGGAAAATTTACAGAGGTTGAGGGAAAACTTGGAGGAAAGTTTTATACTCCAAGGTCTTTAACAAAACTTATTGTGGATGTTTTAGATGTCAAAGGAGGGAGTATATTTGACCCAGCTTGTGGTAGCGGTGGATTTTTTGTTTCAGCACTTGAAAAATTAGAGAGGGAGGGAATAGATATAAATGAGTTATCAATTTATGGACAAGATTCTGACCCAATGGCCTATAGGCTCACAAAAATGAACCTTATTATTAGAGGGGCTGAAGGAGATATTCGTATAGATGATTCATATCATGATGATAAATTTATGGATATGACTTTTGATTATGTAGTTGCTAACCCTCCATTTAATGATAGTGAATGGGATGCAAATAGAATAAAACCAGATGACCCAAGACTTAGAATTGGAAATAAAAAAGTCCCAGTGCCTCCAAATGGTAATGCAAACTATATGTGGATACTACACTTTATTTATCATACAGCACCCAATGGAAAAGCTGGCTTTGTTATGGCAAATGGTGCATTGTCTGCTGGAAATGTAGAGGGGGAAATAAGGAAGGCAATAATAGAGAACGACCTTGTGTATGGAATTGTTGCATGCCCTCCAAAGTTGTTTTATAATGTAAGTTTGCCTGTTTCTCTATGGTTTATAAGGAAGGAGAAGCCAGATTATATGAAGGGAAAGGTTTTGTTTATTAATGCGAAGAATTTATATAAGCAGATTTCAAGAAGGCAGAATATTTTAACTGAAGAGCATATAAAAAAGATTGTTGATAAGTTTAGAATGTTTGAAAGTGGGGAAGATGAAGACAAAATAAATGAACTTGGTTTTGCCAAGGTTGCTACTATTGATGAGATTGCTAAAAATGGATATGTTTTAACTCCTGGTAGGTATGTTGGGGTTAAGATTGAAGATGATGGAATACCTTTTGAGGTTAAGATGAAAGAGTATTCTGAGGAGTTAAAGAAGTTGTTAGATGAAGAAGAGAAGTTGAGGAATAAGGTTAAAGAGATTTTGGATGCTTTAGGGTTTTAAAATAAATATTTTGGTGGTTTGAATGAAAATTTTGTTGGCATATTTTTTACCAGATAATGTAATACCTTTAATAGGACCATTTTCATTACTCTTAGTAGGACATTTTGTTGAAAAGCATTATACTGGAAGGATGGCATTAKTTTTAAATTTTGTTGCTTTAATTACTTACTTTTATAATTTGCATCCTTTGCCTCTTTGGTTAGTTATTTATATAGATATTATGACAATTATAGGGATTGTTGCCTTTTTTAGCTATATTTTTAGAATTTCATTACCAAAAGAATTTTACATTATAGCATCCATTGGTTCATCATTTATAACTGGTTTAGTTTTACTCTGGGGAGCAATTACATATTGAGGTGTTATTTATGGTTAAATTTAGATGGGAAACAGAATTTAAAGAAACAGATATTGGGAAAATTCCTAAGGATTGGGATGTTAAGAAAATTAAAGATATTGGCGAAGTTGCTGGTGGTTCAACACCTTCTACAAAAATTAAAGAATATTGGGGAGGGGATATTCCTTGGATAACTCCAAAAGACCTTGCTAATTATGAGTATATTTACATTTCAAGAGGGGAAAGAAACATTACAGAAAAAGCTGTTAAAGAGTGTTCATTGAGAATATTTCCAAAAGGAACAATCTTACTAACATCAAGAGCACCTATTGGTTATGTGGCTATTGCAAAAAATCCACTAACAACAAATCAAGGATTTAGAAATATTATTCCAAAGGATGGCGTGGTTAGTGAATATCTTTACTATTTATTTAAGACAAAAACAATGAGTGAATATTTGAAAGATATTTCTGGAGGTTCTACATTTCCAGAATTAAAAGGTAGCACATTAAAAGAAGTTGAAATACCATATCCTTCACCAGAAGAACAACAAAAAATAGCAACTGTTTTATCATATTTTGATGATTTAATTGAAAATAAGAAAAAACAAAATGAAATTTTAGAAAAAATAGCTTTAGAATTATTTAAAAATTGGTTTATAGATTTTGAGCCGTTTAAAAATGAAGAGTTTGTTTATAATGATGAATTGGATAAAGAGATTCCGAAGGGTTGGGAAGTCAAGAGATTGGGAGATATTTTAAAAGTTGAATCTGGAAGTAATGCACCACAAAGAGAAATATACTTTGAAAACGCTAAAATCCCATTTGTAAGAGTAAAACATTTAGTAAAAGGAGTTTGTATTGAATCTTCAGATTTTATAAATGAATTGGCTTTAAAAGATTATAAAATGAAATTATATAATGAAAAAAGTATCATATTTCAAAAAAGTGGAGAGTCTTTGAAAGAAGCTCGAGTAAATATAGTTCCTTTTAAATTTACTGCAGTAAATCATCTTGCTGTTATAGATAGTAGCATGCTAAATGAAAAGCATTACTTTATTTACTGTCTTTTGAGATTTTTACTAAAAGAAATTGTATATAGTGTAAAAGGAACTACTTTACCTTATTTAAAAATTTCAGATATTGAAAATAAATATATAATTATCCCACCACAACCAATACTACAAAAATTCCATTCATTAGTTCAACCATTGTTCGAAAAAATTATAAACAATCAAAAACAAATTATGGTTTTGAAAAAAATTAGAGATGCTTTATTACCAAAATTGGTATTTGGAGAGTTGAGAGTTGAAGAATTATAAAAATTTTTTTTAATTGCTAAATTAGATAATGCCAATATCTGCAAATAAATATTTTTTATTAGTGGGGGTATTCATTGGTGATAAAATGAAAAAAGAAGCTGCAAAATTAAATGAAGATTACGTTGTAGAAAATGCAGCGATACAAAGACTCAAAAATCTTGGTTATTCCTATAAACATGGTTCTGAACTAACTCCAGAATATAATGAGAGGGAATCTTACAGAGATGCAATACTTAAAAACCGATTTATAAAAGCTATAAAGAATATCAACCCATGGCTTACTGAAGAATTAGCACTTAAAGTTTATAAAACTGTAACCAACATAGATAACCCAGATTTCAATATGCGTGGAAAAATATTTTATGAAATGCTAATTAATGGAGTTAAATTAGAATTTAAAGAAAATGGAGAAAAGAAAACAAGATTTGTAAAATTGATAGACTTTGAAAATATAAATAAAAATGAATTTTTAGTAGCCAATCAATTTGAGGTTGAATACTATTATGAAAATGGAAGATTTAGAAGACCCGACTTAGTTGTATTTATAAATGGAATTCCCATTGCAATTTTTGAATTTAAAAGCCCAAAATCCAATCAAACAGCCAAAGATGCATTTAACGACCATAAAACAAAAATGAAAGATATTCCTCAACTATACCAATATGCCCAAATACTCGTTGTTAGCGACGGTTTAGAAACAAAATACGGTTCTCCAACAAGTGATTGGGATAGATTCTTTGTTTGGGAAGGAGTTGAAAGTGATGACGATGTTGAAGTTATAGAAGTTGATAATTATGGAAATACAATGTATAAATATAAAGGAAACCCATATACAAGCTTAGACATACTTTTAATGGGTTTATTTAAAAAAGAACATCTTATTGAATTCCTCGAGGACTTTATCATCCATGATAAGAAAAAGATTATAGCCACTTATTATCAATTTTATACAGTTAAAAAAGCCGTAGATAGAACAATAAAATCCGTACTTTATGGAGAAACTCCTGAAGATAGGAGAATCGGTATTGTATGGCATGCACAAGGGACAGGTAAATCTATAACAATGTTATTTTATGCCAAAAAAGCACTTAAACAGAAAGAATTAAATTATCCCCTCTTAGTATTCCTCACAGATAGATTAGAACTTGATGAACAACTATATAATGTTTTTTCAAGTGTTTTTTCAGAGGCTGAAAGAGCTGAAAGTATAGCTGAGCTTCAAGAACTCATTAAGAAAACACCTGGAGGAATAATTTTTGCTACAATACAAAAATTTGGTAGAAAGTCAAAAGATGAACACTACCCTTTCCTAACTGATAGAAACAACATAATCATAATTGCAGATGAAGCCCATAGAAGCCATTATGGAACATTAGCTCAAAATCTTAGAAAAGCTATTCCTAACGCATCATTTTTGGCATTCACAGCCACTCCAATAGACTACAAAGACCGTTCAACATTCTTAGTATTTGGAGATTATATAAGTGCCTATCCAATTGATAAGGCAAAGAGGCATGGAGTAGTTGTTCCAATTTATTATGAAGCCCGACTTGTAGAATTACATCTTACAAATGAATTCATTGATTTAGAGTTTGATGAAATCTCTGAAAGAGTAGCCAATGACCCAGAAACAAAAGAGAGTATAAAAGAAGTATTTGCCAAACTTGAAAAAATCATGCTTACAGAGGATTATCTCTCCAAGGTTTCAAAGGATATTATAGAGCATTTTAACAAACGTCTTCAAGATTTCGATGGAAAGGCTATGGTAGTTACTATTAGTAGAAAAGTAGCAGTAGAATTATATAAATGGATTACTAAACAGCCAAATGCTCCAAAGATTGCCGTTGTAATGTCTGGGAATAAATCAAAAGACCCTGAAGATTTCCACCCACATATAAGAACAAAAAAGGAGCTTGAAAACTTAGCCAAAGAATTCAAAGACCCAGAGTCAGATTTAAAGATGGTTATAGTTGTCGATATGTGGCTTACAGGTTTTGATGTTCCCTGCTTACATACGATGTATTTCTTAAAACCGATGAAAAATCATTCATTAGCACAGGCAATAGCAAGGGTGAATAGAGTATTTAAAGATAAACCAGGAGGGCTTATTGTAGATTATATAGGAATTGCCGATGATTTATCTAAATCCCTTTCTAAATATTCAAGTGAGGCGAGAAAGGATTTAATGACTGACATTAAAGTAGTTATTGAAGAGATGAAGCGTAGATATGAAAAGGTAACATCATACTTTAAAAATATTAATTACAAAGATTGGAAAAAGTTATCTTCAGAAGACTTATCCCTACTTACAGTAAAAGCTTATCAAAGAGTAGCAAAAGATGATAATACCAAAAAAGAATTTGTTAGGAATGTTATAGCATTAAAAAAGCTTTACTTACTTGCTCGACCTCATCCTGAAACAATAGGTATTAAAGATGATTTAGAATTCTTTGAAATGATAAAAAAGATGATTGTTAAATATTCCACTAAAAAAATCCGTGAGATTTCTCAAGACCTTGAAAATGACATACAAAGTTTAATATCTAAAAGTATTAGTGCTAAAGAGCTAGTAGACGTCTTTGAAATGCTAAAAAAAGAAAAACCGGAGCTTTCCGTTTTATCTGATGAATTTTTATCTGAGATTGCTAAAATAGAATACAAAGATTATGTAAGAGATGTTCTTATCAAAATTCTAAATGATGATATAAGAGTTCGTATGGCAAAGAATCCGATAAGATTTAAAAAGTTTTCAGAAAGGTTAAATGAAGTTATAGAGAAATACCGTATAAAGGTAATAACCACTGCCGAAATGATTGAAGAACTAGTTAATTTGGCTAAAGAAATTAGAAAAGCTGCTGAAGAAGGTAAAGAATTGGGACTAACTGAAGAGGAGTTGGCATTTTATGACCTTTTACTTTCATATCCCAATATACCCCTAACAGATAAAAAAAGAGTAGAAAAAATTGCAAAAGAAATTGCAAGAATGATGTCTGGTTATATTAAAGCTCGTGATTGGAAAAAGAAGAAAAATCTCCAATCTAAAATACGAGCTAAACTTAAAATCATTCTAATGAAGGAAGGGATAAAAGATTATTCACTTATAAATAAGATTTCAGATGATTTATTTGAATATGCAAAAAATATATATGCAATATAAGAGTAGAATCAAAATTCATGAGACTTAAAGATGTAGGAAAATTACATTCGGGAACTACAGGGTGAAGTGTTGTGCCTATTTTATTAGAGCATATTCAATTAAATGATGAGGATTTGAAGGACACAAAACATCTTGCTGAAATATTAAAATACAAAAACAACAGCATTAAAACAATAATTAATGTTTTAGAATGGGAAGATAGTAATATACGTTATTGTTATGAAAAGTCGAATGTATATTACTTTATTACATTTTTCATTATAGTAGGGTTAGTATGGGCAATATTTCCAGAAGTTTGGTTATGGTGCGAACAAGTATTTTGCATATCACCTACAATACACATTATAATATGCTGTTTATATTTTATAATTACTATAATACTATTCTTGTTCTTATGTGGGGTGGTAGGAACATTCTTACACTTATGGGCTACGTTCTTTACTTTATCAAAATGTGACAGTAAAATATTAAAATTAAAGGAAGGATTATTTACTACATTAAGTCTAATTTGGATATCTACATCTTTAAAAACCATATTAAAGACCAAATATGCAATTTGTAGAGATTATGCAAAATTAACTTCTGCAATTCTTCATAATTTAAATATAAAGCATTACTTTTTGGTTTATCCAACTCACGTTGCAGTTGCTGTAAAAATAGATGATTATTATTATGTAATTGACCAAAAATTGCCCATATACAAAATAGATGTATGGTTAAAAAAATTAGGAAAAGAAAAAGTAAAAATTTATACTCCAGTTGATATATACAACTCAAAATTGAAATTTGTTGAAAAGTACTATAAAAATGAAAATAACCTTAAAAGTGAAATTAGTGATGACATTCTTAGAAAAATAGAAGAAGATGTTAAAAAAGAACTACAAATTAAAAATGCAGAGCAATATAATAAGAAAGTTGAACCAATACCAGTAAAATTATCAATTCCGATTGAGAACTATGATGAAATAACACATTACTCTATTGTAAGGGTAATTTCTAAAGAAATTTACAATAAATTCTTAACGAATATTAAAAATGTATCCAATATTGAAATAAAAAAAGATGAAGGTAAATTTGCTGTAAATGTATATTATGAAATTCCTAATTCTATTCCTAACTCTAAATGAGAAGTTTACACTCTTATAATAATTATTCTATTTATTTAAATATATAATCATTTAAATATATAGAACATATATTTTATAATGTTGTTAAAGTTAAATAAAATATTATCCAACAACAATGAAAGGGTGATAAAATGGTCAATTACAATGAGGAATATGTGAAAATGAAAACTAAAGAAAATGAAAAGTTATTAGAAATAATTAAGTTTCATGACAAGAGATATACTCTAATGGATATAGTTAGACATAGTTTAGGGAATAACAGAAATCAGGTAATCAAATAACTCATCAATCCTTACATGTTATAGCAATTATAATATCAAAGTTTTAGATAAATACTAATAAATCTTTAAATGTGGCTAATATGCAATCTCTCACAAATATTGAAGTTCAAAGGTTTCATGATTGTGAGTGGGAGTATTTTAAGGAGTTTGATGATGAATTTAACAAATTATGGAATGAAATAGAAAAAACTTTAGGAAGAGACTTTATTAATTATCTTAGTGCTTATTTCCAGAAGAATTTAGTATATATGTTAGGTAAAGAGTTTAAATTAAAGTTAGTTGTTGATACTAATATTATATTCTCACAAGTATTATCCTATGTTACAAAAGGTGAACTCCCATGGATATTGGATTTTATCAATAATCCTTTTATAGAATTATATGCTCCACAATTAATTGTAGATGAGTTAAAAAATAAGATTGAGAATGTTCTCCCAAAAAAATGTAAAAAGAAGAATATTGACGAAAATAAAGCAAAATCTAAGGCAATAAAAATTGCTAATATTATACTGTCCAATATTAAAATAATAAATGATAAAAAATCAAATAATTGGAGTAAAATTGCATATAATCTGATAGGTCATAGGGATGTAAAGGATATTCCTTTTGTAACTTTAGCTCTTTCACTTGATACCCATGGAATTATAACACGTGATAAAGATTTTAAAGACCAAAAAATTATAAAAATTTGGAAAGTTGGAGAAGTAAAAGTTGTACTCACTGAACTAAGTCAAGGTTCATTTTCATTTTGCATTATGAATGTTACAGCACCTTTAGCATTTAAAATATGCACGTCTATTATTATCACAATACTTGAAATTGTTACAAGCATTATAAAAAAAACTAATTGAAATATTGATAACAATAATCACAGAAGGAATTAACTCACTATCAAAAATCCCCGAAGATTTCTTAATTATTCTATTTGGAGTTTTATTCGTTATCTTCTTAACAAATAAATCTAAAATAATAGACTCAATTAAAGAAACTATTAAAGAAATCAAAAATATGTTCCTAAAATTGATTAAAAGTGTAAAAAACATTTTAGAACCCTTATTATTATTTGTAAAATTTAACATAAAAGCTGTTGGATATTTGTTTTATAGAACAACTAAAACAATTAACGAAATAAAAAAATTAGAGAGTTACAGACCCAACAATCAAACATTCTATTATCTAACTTGAAACCTCCATTATTTTACTTCTTATAGTGTTTATACTCTTGTTATACAGTTTTGAAGTGTTAATTTTTATTGAAATGTTTGTTAATTTATCTGAATTGTTATACAATTTACTGGGCATACTATTAATTTCTCCTCGAGATATCCAATGTGTACAACTCTCTATAGGTTTTAATGCTGTGCTTCCACCATACTTGTAAATAACTTTATAGAAGCCCGTTTTACTAATTAAAATTCCTACAAGTTTATAACTTACCTTATAAGCCACATTCTCTTTTATTAAAATTACATCAAACACTACAATTCCCAATGCAATATAGAATTTTGTATAGGATTCTTTATCTCCCTTTTTAACATTTCTTGCAGCATCAATAAGATTATTATAATCATTAACAAGTGTTACAACGGTTATTGCATCACTAATTACGTTAGGCTCAACCATAGATTTTACTTTTTTAATTTCATAATCATTAAGATATAGTAAATCAAGGTTGAAATCTCTTTTAACACCCTCTGCTAAGTTTTTATAAACATGTAGGCAAGTAGTAATATTTGATACTTCATTATGATATTCATTTAGAAATTTGGTATTGTTAGAGATTTCTTCATATTTAGGATATTTTGCAATATATCCAGCCAATAAAAGTGTAAAATTCTCATATCCATATTTTTGAAAACATTCTTCTAAATTTTTACTAAAATTATTCATTTTCCCAATTACAATACAGGTTTCATTATTAGAAATATTACAGAATTTAAAAATGTCTACATCAGATGTATTAAATGTATATTTGAAGTCTCATTTTCTAAAAGTATTAACAAAAAACCTCCCCCAGAGTCATTATCCCAAACTCTACCAATACAACCAGCAAATACTGGGAATAACAGCAAAATAATTACTACCACAAGCGTTAAAAATCTCATAACAACCACCAAATATAGAAAGTACCTCCCAAATCTAATAGGTTATATATTACAAAAGCTCTAAAAATATTTTTTATTGAAAAAGTTATTAAAAAGTTAATTATAGTGGATCTTATGGCATACTGGCTCTGTATAACCAACGAGGATAACTGGAAGGTTATAAAAGAGAAGAAGATTTGGGGTGTAGCAGAGAGGTACAAAAACACCATAAACAAAGTTAAAGTAGGAGATAAGCTGATTATTTATGAGATTCAGAGGAGTGGAAAGGATTATAAACCCCCATACATAAGAGGAGTTTATGAGGTTGTTTCAGAGGTTTATAAGGATAGTTCAAAAATTTTTAAGCCAACTCCAAGAAATCCTAATGAGAAGTTTCCATATAGAGTTAAATTAAAGGAAATTAAAGTCTTTGAACCACCAATTAATTTTAAGGAGTTGATCCCGAAGCTTAAATTTATTACTAATAAGAAGAGGTGGAGTGGGCATTTGATGGGTAAGGCTATGAGGGAGATTCCTGAGGAGGATTATAAGTTGATTGTGGGGAATTAGTTTACTGTTTTCTGTTTTTATTTTCTTTCTGTTTCCTCCCCCTCCCTCTCGGGCTCTCCCCTCCCCCTCTTTTAATTTTTTATTTTTTAGTTTAAAAATTATTAATTTACTTATTTTGACAAGTTTTTATTTTATTGTTGTTTTATTTTTGATTGTATTTTTTGTTTGTACTTATTTTTATTTTGTTTTGTTTTTTTGTTTGATTTTTTATGTTTATTTTAGTGGAAATGGTAGAAAGCTTCTTCTTATTGCTTAATGAAGAACCATAGCACTCTATAACAAATTTCTAGAATAATAGTAAATTTAATAATAATGAAAATTTTTAAATTAATGATATTAGTATATTTTTTATGTTATATCTACAATCTACTAAGGGGTTGTAGTGTATGAAAATAGAACAGGTTAAAATAGAAAACTTTAGAAGCATTTATGATCTAACTGTAGAATTTGGGAAAGTTACAGTGCTTATAGGCAAAAATAGTTCTGGAAAAACATCGATACTTAATGTTATAAGGATCATATTTGAAAATCTCGACACTAATTCTACTGAGAAAAATCTTAATATCACTACCATAACTGAACAAAACTTAAAAGATCAAATTAGAAGATTATGGTTTTACACTTACCAGAATTACCCTATAAAACTTGCTGTATGGCTAAACTTTGATGAAGGAGAAGGCGACAAATTGAGGGAGGTATGTGGTTTAGAAAGTAATGTTAAGAAAGCATATATTGAAGTATCCATTGAGAGTAATAATAATCAAATTATATGGAAGCTCCAAAATGTGATAATATTTGGTTACGTATCAGAGACATCCAAGATTGCAAAAGAAGCTTTAAAGAAAATGAAAGAAATCCACAGTAAGGTGACAGGGCATAATATCGAGTCAAAGACTGGAGATTCTTTAGTGCCATGTGTAATTGTGGAAAGCGGTACTATAAAAAATAAAGATGTCTTTAATATATTCATAGATCTTATAAAAAATAAGATATGCTATGTGAATACATTCCCTGAGATCTATAAAATGGTAAATATCCCAATTAAAGGCCTTTTTGCCCATCCTATGGTATCTTCTGAATTAATAAATGTCATTAAAAACACGATAAAAGATTTTGCACGACTTAGAATGTTATATGATTGTCTTAGAGAGATAAAAGGAAGTGTAGACACGTATGAACAACCTGATAGAACTGAAATTTTAACAAAATCATATGAAGGTATGTCATTAAATTATGAACTTTTTGGAAGTGGAGATCAGATTATTGATGGAATATTAGCTTCAATAATATCTAAAGGAAAACATCATATATTTTTGATAGAAGAGCCAGAAATTCACTTACATCCTGCATATATAAGACGTTTGGCAAGGGTGTTGGAAGACTTAGCTAATAATTTAAATGTTCAGTTAATCATAGTTACACATTCTCCAGATTTCATTGCCACTCTTAAAGATAAGAGGTTTGTTATAGGTGTTCGAAAAGATTCAATTAAAATTAACTTTGAAGGATACCCAACAGAGCTTCTAGCTACAAGAATCTTTTATCCATTCCGTGGTAGCAGGCTTAGTGAATCACTTGCTAGAGATCTGGGTGTTGTACCAGGTTATTTCCTTTTCTCAGATGTCGCAATACTTGTCGAAGGAAACAGCGATCGGATAATACTGCAAGGTTACATAGATTTGCTCATAGAACAACTTAAAAATCTTCCTAAATTTAGCTATATTATAATACCCTATGCTCAAAGAAGTCTAAAAGAGATGATAAAAGTATTTAAGGAGGATTACGGGATTAAAGTGTTTTTAATTGCTGATAATGATGAAGAGGGATTAAAGAATGTTAAAATAGCTAAGGATATGGGCTTACGTGAGAATTTTGAAGTATTTATAATAGAGAAAAAAGATATACTAGGATACATAAAACCTGAAGATTTCATTCTCGCACTTGATGAATTACTAAGAGAATGTCTCAAAGATAAATATGAAGAAGTTCTCCAAGACGAAGAAATTAAATCTATTATAGATGAAATCAAAATTTTTGGTGCTTGTAAGAATGAAGAAGGTAAAAATGAAAAAGATTTATTGCACAAACTTAGTGGAAAATTATTCACAGTTTTAAAAAATGTAGACGAAGAGTTTATTATTACATTAGGGTGGGACAGTGGTAGATCGATTGAACGATATTTGAAATGTAAAATCGCAGAAAAGATAGTATCAAGACTTACTGAAGTTCCAGAAGATATCAAGAAGATTATTTTAAATATAGATAGTGAACTAGGGTGAAACATATGACACCAGGACTAACTGAAAAGAAGTTGTATGTATACTATGATGAACGTTATCCTTACAGCTGGATACCTCATAATGTGGCTAAGCATATATCTAAAGAACTAGAAAAATATGATTTTGAAGTTATTGACGCTCCCAGTTTGCAGAGGGTGTTAGGGGAGGGTTCTAAAGATACAAATAAAGAATATGTGGTAGTATTTGCTCAAGATGTTGTTCCTGATTTAGTTTTAGATAATCCGGATAATCCTACATCAAACAGCCTACTAAGGAGATTTCTTAATGCAGGTCAAATTATTGTTTGGATGGGTGATAGTCCCCAATATGTTGGGAGAGCAGATGATAATCAGAAATTGAATCCGCCAGTTATGCAAAACGTGCTTAGCATGAATCCAAATTATATTACTACTAATAAACGTATTAGTTTGACAATATCAGGTATAGTGTTAAGTCTTCCCCTATGGGTTGGTACAAAACCTCATAATAAGACACCACCTCATGGAGTTTCTGGAGTTTCAATTAATCCATTAGCTGTAGCCATAGATAATGTACAGTATGCACACGCTTTTATAATATCCTATAAGCAATCAGCATCTGGTTTTGTAAGAATCTATGATTTCCCAATAAATAAGGAAGAGTTGGTAACAAAACAATTCATTAGAGGTATACTCGGTGTTGCGACAAGAGATGTAACAACTCCAATATGGAATAAAATTGAAATTTTATCCGAAGAAGTAAATAAGATTGATGAAAAGTTTGATACTAAATTTAATACATTAAAGTCTGAAATAGATACCTTTAAAACAACAATAAATGAAATACTAAAATTAGAAAAAGAAATCTTAGAAGTCATTCAAAAAAAATGCGAAAACAAAGAATAATTGCAAATTTAATCATATTTTTATTCAGTGGTTGGTAATTTCTTCTTTTTTTAAGCTCATTTAATATTTCAATTTAATTTTGTAATGCAATTTAGAATCCAATAAAATTGAGATTGTTATCTTTTCACACTTTTTATATGTAGCGGTATAGACTCACAATCCATGTTTTTGAAATTTGAGTTTAGTCATAAAAATCTAAAAATCTAGAAAATAGATACTTAGAGCTTTTTAATGTTAATTCTAACAATATAAACTTCCTATAATACTATAACGCCCACATAAGCAATAATGGATGATTTCCATTAATAAGGAAGTACAAAATACAAGTTTATAATAGCCTACAAGACAATAATACAATAAATAAATAATTTAATAATAATATAACAACATAATTCAACAATGCAATAATAACATAATTAAAGAAAATTCAAAATTGCGGACTAGAGTTCATACTTTGAGGTGTAGTTTCTGCACTCTACATACACAAGTAATAGTTTTTGTTTTTTGGAGTATTATGAGGGGATAAGATCCTCACGTGAATTGATTTCAAAGTCAATTCACATAGTATTATTAGACCCAAATTTAAAAACAATAACATTAACACTATCATTTATTGAATTCAAATCTAAGAGTAAAGTAGATTCTTAATGACATTATCGAATATTTTCAAGATTTTATCCTATGTTTAATAAACCACGACTCTGATTTCCATCTTTTGTTGCTATGAGTATATAATACTCACAACTCTAATATTGGACACACCAGTGAGAAAGAAAATTTTTTATTCATTAAAAACAAATTATTCAAAAAATAAATAAGCTGGTATTTATTAGGACGGTTTTTTAATACCTTACACTGTTTTTACTGTTATTAAGGAGTGTGATAATTATGGACACAATATTTGTTGGAAGTGCTATACCCGACATAACAAATCGTCCTCAGTTATACGAATGGTTAGAAAGAAACATGGAAAGGTCTTATAAAGACATTTTAGACGATACGAAATTAGAACCCGAACAAAATGTTGTAAAAACATATATTTTAGAGTCGAATATCCATCCCAAAAAATTATCAAGAATAATAAAAACTGGAAAAATAAAACCATTAGATGAATATGAGTTCTACATGTTACGTATTGGTGATGAAGGTTACTTTTTCATAGATGCTAAAAACCCAAGATTTTGGAAATTATACACATTACAAAAATCAGAAGAGTCTGATAAATATTTTAATAAATTAATAAGTCCAATAAAATCAAGATTAGATAACCTATGGATGCCCACAGGTGATTTAGAAAAATTCCTAAAAAAAGCAGATTATGTTAGGGGGTTATCAACTAAACATGATGAAACTCCATTTTACTTAGATAATGATGTTGAAGAGAGGGCTAATAAATTATCAATTAGTAGTAATGGGGAAAGTGTCTATGAGTTAATTAAAATTATCCAATCATTATCTTCAGATGAGATTCAAGAATTTGAAAAACTAATTAAGGATTTCCAATTGTTAAATGATACAAAAATAAAAAAGATATTTAACACTATCAAAAAATTACATGAATTTAAACACTTAATGAGAATTACAAAATCAAAAATAAAGATAGTTTCAGAAGATGATAAAGATAAATTTGTCTTGGAGGATATTTATTATTGGGGGAAATTTACAGTTAAAGGAACATCAATAGAAAAACACAATGAAATTGTAGATAAAACTATAGAAAATTACGAACAAAAAATTGAAATTATTGAAGATTCTCTAATTGACTATACTTCAAGTGATTGGGGCGATAGAATACCACTAATTTACGAATTTGAAAAAGAAATTGAAGATTTAAAAAACTTTGTAGAGGGACTAATATCAGTAAAAGAACCTTTTAAAATTTGGGGGTTAGCCAAACAAGTTGAAGAAGATATGTATTACATTTCAGGAGTGGATTTGCACAATGGAGATAGGTTTTCATTAGAAGTTACTCCATGGTGGATGAGACTATACTTACCTAAAGGCTCATGTGGAAACACTGCTCTAAGATTACTATCTAATATCCAACAGACGTATGATTCTGAGACAATTTTAGAGGTGGAAAAGTATGGGGAAAGAATTAGATAACAGAACTTTAGATTTTTATTTCGAGAAATATGGAAAGAAGAAAACCTCAACAGAACCTTCATATAAAGATATTATTGAATATATAACCGCTTTAATTTCAGAAAATCTTGAAGATTATCAATCTCAACATACTAAACTAATCAACATAATATTAAATCTTGTTTATCCTATAAAATATTTTCCCCATCATCTATATGACTTGGGATATCGACCCAAAAAAGGTAGTACTCTTGGTGTAAGAATCGTTCTTGATGGAATATATTATACTAAAAATGGCAATCCTGCAGAAATAACTCCAGATGTTATACTTGTTAATGATAATGATACACATGTTCTTATTTTTGAATGCAAATCTAAAAGTATCAAAAAAGAGCAATTAGAAAAATATCTGAAATTAAAAGAGAATCTACATGTTATTATAAACAAAGGATACATTTCTGTCACAAAAAATCCTAGATTATATAAGTCTGATGTAAGTTACATGTCATTTGATGACTTAACTACACATCCTGTTTTAAAAGATACAGAAGACATTCAAATTTTAAAAGTTTCACCTGGAGAAATTTCACTCGAACGTGGTAATTATGAAAATCAAAAGCTAAATAAAATATTTCCAATAACTTGGGGAGAAAAAGAGAAACCTTCCTATGATTTACTGATTTGCGATGCTGAGAATGACAAAGAGGGAAGTTTATTTAAAATTCTTATACTTAGAGAACTCGTATCTATGGCATTATCTGGACACGATGAGCCAGAAGTGGGGATGGTATTTAGTAAAAAGATTATTCTCCCAAAAGGTGAATACTCATTAGAAAGTTTAAAAGAAGATGATTTTAAAGAAATTGAAAACATTATACAAAAACTTTGTAAGAAGAAATGTATAATAGACAAAGAAAATAAATTATTAAGAGTAGATAAAGATATTGTAATATTACCAGAAAATAAACCTCTAAATGCAAATGTTCTTAAGTTAATTGATGCTCTCAATATTTCTATAAATATGGACTCACTTGTTGAAAAAGAGTTTACTGTAGGGACTATAATGGATGCATTATACAGAAGCACAAGTATCTCCATAATTGATTATTTCTATAAGGATTATAAAAACATAGTCAGTAAACGAATTGAAGAAACATTAAAGTTATTTAGTAATAGAAATTTAAAAGGATATCTTAAGAAAGTATCAAGAAAATGGAGAATTAAAGTGATTAAAGATAAAAGAATGGCAAGAAAATTTAAAGAATCATGTAAAGAAGAAATTGGAGCTATAAAAAGTTGGCAAACTACCTTAGACTAATCAGAAAAATAAACCCTCATCTTTCTACCACCTAATTATTTTTAATTTAGCAAAGACTATTCTAACCATATCTTACAACCTATTTTTGAACACACTCTATTAAAACCTAAAAAAACAAACTCACGAGAACAACATAATTACAAAGTAAAATAATACAACAATTAAATAACACTGCAATAACATAATACAACAATAACATAATTCAAATTTCCACTAAAAGAAATTCAAACACAACAACACCATAAGAATAACATAATTGCATAATAAAAGAATACAACTATTAATTAATAACATAATAAAATAATACAATAAAACAATAAAATAAATAACCTCTCTCCATTAAGGAAATACAAAATACAAATTATAATACAATAACTAAATAATACAATAATAACATGACAACATAATCCAACAATACAATAAAAACATAATACAAACTCCTACTAAAGAAAATACAAAATACCGATGCAAAATACAATCAAACAAAAAACAAAAGAAAACAAAACAAGCAAAAAAATAGGATAAAAACAAACAAAAACAAAAAATACAATCAAAATAAAACAATAATAAAAAATAAAAAAACTTGTCAAATTGTCAAATTAATAATTATATTAATTTAAATTTTAAAATAGAAAAATTAAAAAGAGGGGGAGGGGAGAGCCCGAGAGGGAGGGGGAGAAAAATAAGAAAAATGTAAGCACCACCTTTAAATATAGATGTTTTAGTAGTATTATTTCTCTGTTTATATGTTATATATTCATCGTTAGAAAGAGAGTGCATTGACTTTAAAGTCAATTCAGGTGGCAGCCTAAAAATGCTGCACGTTCAGAAACCAAGATAAGGGAGTATAAACGAAGAGTATAAAATAATAAAAAGTTAAATATATAATTATCATATACTCTCTGTCTATCATTTAAGAAACTGTCAAATTAAACTTTTCTCAATTCTCAAAAAACAATAATATACACTTCGAAAGAAGGTTTAAATATTACCTTAGAAAAATAGAAAAATAAAGGCCTCTGGTGATTTATATGTCAGAAATTATTGAAGTTATTTACGAAGATGGAGTTTTAAAACCATTAAAACCATTAAAAATAAAGGGTAAAAAGAGATTAAAAATTAAAATTGTTAATGATGATGTAGAAGAGTTTTTAAAATCTATGATAATAAAAAAGTGTAAAGATATCGATTATAAAAAATTAAAAGAGGCATATTATGAGTCCTTCTAATGTTTTTATTGATTCTTCAGTCATGGTTGGATTATTTATTGGAGATGAAAAAGCTCATAAATTATTATCTAAACTAATAAATGATGGTTTTATGTTATGCATAAATCCAATAGTCTTTTCTGAAACAATGTTTAAAGTGACATTTCATATAGCATTAGAAGATGGAATTAGAGGAGTTTATGATTTAAAAAAGAATTTAAATAGATATTCTTGGGTATATGAAGAAGTTAGAGAAAAAATTGATAAAATGATTAAAATGAACTACTTAAAAATATTAGATACAAATTGGGAAGTTTTAAAATTAGCTCCTGAAATAGGTAAAAAATACAACCTTTTAACAAACGATGCAATCATAATAGCCACTTGTAAATATTATAGGATAAATAAATTAGCTACCTTTGATTCTGACTTTGAAAAAGTAGATTTTATTGAGATAATTAAAGAATAATTTACAGTACTCTTTTTATTGCATTCCAAACCAAATAACTTTGTGGTTTTAAAGTTCCCTCAATAGGATTAAGAATAAAATATTTCTTTTAACTGATTTTAAAGTTAATTCAAATAGTAGTTTGAAAATTACTACATTTTCATGAAATACTATATAAATAAGGTGAAGTTGCCAATTTGAACCCTAACTAATGATAAAAAACATTTATATATTGGTTCAGTAGAATGACCAATATTAGCAATATTATGGTTCAATTGAACGACTATATTTTTACGAGGACCCAATAATACTATCTGGAGTTTTATGGTTATTTTAAATAATAACATAATGTAATAATTATGTTATTATGTTATTGTTTAATTTAATAATTCAATAATTAAATTTTGATTAGTATGTCGGTGGATGTGTTTATGATGTGATGGGTGACATTTCTTTTTTGTGAATTGACTTTGAAGTCAATTCATATAAGAAATTTATTAACCCCACCTTTGAATTTCTTTTAGTGGAAACTCAAAGTTATTTTATTATGTTATTGTGGAGTTATTGGATTATTGCATTACTAAATTATGATTTTATGATATTATTGAATGATTGTATTATTGTATTATGGTTTTACTTATTTTAGTTTCGAGTTTCCATTAAGGGAGCTTAAAGTTTAGCAAATTTGAACTCCCACTTTGTAGGTTATTAGAGCTTCTACACTCTACATATACAAAGAGGTAGTGTTGTGACTGAGCTTCCAGTTGCACCATTTGAGAGAATCTTGAAAAAAGTTGGAGCTGAAAGAGTTAGTAGGGCTGCAGCAGAATACTTAGCAGAGGCATTTGAAGAAATTGCATTAGAAATTGCTAAGGAAGCAGTTGATTTAGCTAAGCACGCAAAGAGAAAAACAGTAAAAGTTGAAGATATAAAATTAGCTTTAAAGAAATAAGCCCATTTTATCCATTTGTTTATTATAACACTATTTTTGAATATAATTATAAGTAAATTATATATATAGAATGTCTCTTTTGTAAATTGAATTCAACGCCAATTCACTGTACTAATAAAAGTGGTTAAAGACGTAACTAAAAATGTAACACTAGACAAAAGACATTAATGTTTTAATATTATTTTAGCCCCTATTTCGCACATTTTTCTTACCCAACTTAATCCACATATTTTTATAGAATAATTATAATACTATATAAGAGATTTATAAGAGTTTACAGAAGATAAAAAAGACACAAAAAATAAGATAATAACAATAAATGTAGATTTAATGCTTTTCTTTTTAAAATATAAAACATAAATGCTGCTAACAATTTTATCAACCACACAACGAATTAAGAAAAAATAGGCATTATTATCAAAAAAATAATTTTGTAATCAAGCAATACTATGATTTCATAGTATATAAACCTTTTTATTTGAAAAATATAAACTTTTAGTTATAAAATTAGAAGATAAAGTGTAAAAACATGCAAAAATCCGAAAAATATATATATACTAACTACCTAATAGATATGTCAGGAAAAATTTTCAGAAAAAGTTATATGATATAAATCCAAATATACAAATTCAAAAAATAACTAAAAGTTTATATACTTCAAAAAATAATATAGAAATGGTCGCCCCCTGAAAATGTTTCTTATACTCTTTAAATTACATAGATTGTATCAAAAGAGCTCAGTATTGTATTGCATTATATGTTAAGGTATTGCAACATTAGGGAGTATTTAGTGTAGGCATGGTCGAGGTGTATGACCAAGAGATGTGACCAATGAATATATACTACCCACAGTAAGGTGAGTGACCAATGAATAATATACTATCTAATAGTATAAAAAGTTTGCGGTATTGGGATGATCAAACTGTAAAAGCTATTTTTGATAAGTATCAAATAAATGTTAGTGGAATTTACAATATCTCAGATGATATTTTAGAATCTGATTTAAAATTACACATTGCACAGTTGCTATTTTTGATTGTCAAACATAAAGAAGAATTTTCAGTATATCTTGGAGAAACTCATTTAGAAAAAATTTTGAAAAAATTAGTAAAACAGTTTAAGTATTTAGAAATTAGATTTTTAGGAAAATTTAAGGGTAAAAAACAATTTTTCATAGATATTTCAGATTTACACGTTGATAATATTTTAGAAAAAACTGAAGAAATCATAAAATTAATAAAAAAACAGTATGAGTATATTAAAAAACAAAAGAAAAGAAGATTAGATGGGGTTTATGTCGGAATTGCCCCAAGAAAGGAAAAAAGAGGGGATGCGGGAGCTGCCACTGCTTGGAGTTATATTGCATTTGATTTTGACGTTGAAGAGTGGAAGACAAACAAAATGCCTACAGAAGAAGAAATTATGGAAAAATTGATTAAATATTTATCAAAATTCGTAGAGAAGGATATACTTCCACATAAAGTGGCATTTACTGGGGGAGGATTAAGATTCATATTATATCCTGAAAGACCTATTTTAGAAGAAGAATTAATACTACTAAGAATGATTGCTGAAGATTTAGGGGCAGATATTGCAATGTATGATTTGGCAAGAGTTGATAGGCTGGTAGGAACTTACAATTATAAGGAAAAATATGGTAGTCCAAGACCATGTGTTACAATAGCCCAGTTGACAGATGAAGAAGATATTGAAAAATTGTTAACTCCAATAATATTGTATGAGAAGTTTGGAATTATTGAAAATTATAAAGAATTTGAAGTATTATTCAATGAAAAAAGAGAAGAATTATACAATAAGCGAGGATTAAACAACATTACCACAACAATTAATAGATTAATAAAAAAACCAAATCTTAATAAAACTATATTGCAAGATATAAATAAAAGAATTTACAAATGGTTATATACTATACAAGATAAATTAACTAAAAAATTGGGTAAAAGATGGATTGAAAAACTCCTCTCCTACTTGGGAATTGATTATAAATATGGTAAAAATGGAACCAGATTAGACTTATGGAGTTTATTCTTTGATGATGGGAAAAATCCTGACTGTTCTATTTACATTAATGAGGGATATAATGCAGTAATGGTAGATTTCCACGATCCAAATATGAGATTTATTGCATTAGCAGGATTATGGATGATTAAAGAATTTAGGGATAAAATAATAGAATTTTTAAAATTACACAATATTAATCCAAAGCCATCCACTTATAGGACTGTTAGAGAGATAATGAATGAACTACTCGATAGAGAAACAATAAAGATAGAAGCAGAAGGATACTTACCAAAAGAGGCTATAATAAAAGCATACCAATTATCTATTGAACAAGGAGTTCCAGTATTTCTTAAAGCAGACACTGGAAGGGGGAAAACTTATACTCTAACAAGAAATACAAGAGAAATTAAAGAGGTATTTAAAAAACATGCTATAGCAGTGGCATTCCCATATAAAATACAAGTTTTACAAGTAGGGGCAGGATTACACGCTGATGGAGTAGTAGTTCCAATGTATTATGAAGATGGGAAAAAATTGGATAAGAATACTATTCATTATTTGACCATTGGGACCTACGACCAAGTTGAAAATATGCTTAATGATTTATGTTATGACACTTATAAAGGGGAGAAAATTCAAGTTGCTAATGAAGAGGATATTCTATTGGCAATAGATGAAGCACATGATTTAGTAATCCAAAAAGAGTTTAGAAAAAGGGCAATAACAGGGGTAAAAAAGTGTATAGACAGGGCTGGAGGTTGTGTCTTACTAACTGCAACTCCAGAGTTAATTAATTTGAATAACTATCCAGTTATAGAAGTGGAATTTAAAGATGAGAAAAAATTATTTGAAAGATGTTCTATCCATATTGCAAAAAATATTATTGGAGAGTTTTGTGAATACATCCTACTAATGTTTAGACAGGGATGGATAAAAAATGCTGTAGTTTTAGTTGATAATAAGAAAATGATTGAGAATATAAAATATACTTTAGAATTGTATGGTTTTAACAAGCCAATTTACGTTATAACAAGAGAGACTGTTGGAATTGACAAGGCAAGTAAAATGATTATTAATGAAGAAAAAGTACCAGAAGAGGGGTTAATTTTAGCCACAAGAGTCATTTCTGAGGGAGTTAATATTAAAAATCATGTTGATTTGGTATGGGCATTGTATTGTAAGAGTGCTACCACCATTAGACAGTTTATTGCCAGATGTAGGAATGGTGGGGGAGAGTTAATTGTCACAGCACCTTTTAAAGAAAGAGAAGAAGAGCCAATGATTATTGATTATAATGCAATGATTGAAATGTTTAAGGAAAATTATAAACTATTAAAAGAGTATTTAGAAACGGATATTGAAGTTTTAAAAGAATTGGATAAAAATTATAAGAAAGTGTTGATTTCTCAAATTCAAAATGCAATATATTATGATGAGGAAAAGAAGGATTGGGTTTTAGATGAAGATGAAATAGCACACATTTATAATAGTCTATTAGAGGCCCATATTACAAGAGATTATAAATTACTAAAAGAGTATTTAGAAAAAACTACTGGCTATGAGTTTGCAATTAAAACAATAAAAGAGTTAAAAGAAAGTAAGCTGGATAAGTTCTTAAAATATAATTATCTCGAATATCTTGAAAAAGTTAGTGCAAAACATATAATTATTGCATTTAAAGAATATGGAGTGAATGAAATCAAAAATGCCTTGGAATATAATAATTATAAGAAATTTAAAGATTGTAGGGATGAATACACTCCACAATTAATAAAAAAACACTCAAAAAGGATTAACAGGAGTATAAACGTGTTAAAAGATGTTTATAATATTCCAGAAGTTATAGAAGTGTATAACCTAATGTTGAATAAAGGAAAAGATGATGATAAAAAATCGAACTTAGATGAAAATACTATTAAAAAATGCTTAGAAGAAATTAACGAGTATAAGAAAATTGTTAAAGAAATTAATGAAAATGAAGATAGAAAAACAAAGAAAATTTACCATATTGATTTGAAATTGTTAGAGGAACATAAGGATAAACTCTCAACATTGGCAAGAATTATAGAAGAGCTAATTCTAAAAACATTCTTATGCCCTCCATCAAAATGGGGTAAGATTCAAAGGATTATAAGAGCAGTATGGAATATTGTAGTAGGAGAAGATGATGAGAGATTAGATAGGAGAAAGTTAGGGTTAAGGTCATTAGTTGCAAAAGTGTTAATAAAAGTTAGAGATTTTGCCATTGAAAGACAAAAATTCAAAATTAGAGAATTAATAGAGGTTATAAAAGAAGAATGTGGATTCACTCTAACCTTGGATGAAGTTAGAAGATTGATAAGAGCAATATTTAATTGTGTAATTAGAGGAGTAAAAAAACTGGGGGAAAATGCAGTAGTTGAAATAAAAGAACTTAACAAAGAGTTTAAAACGCTATATGAGATTATAAAACAAAATATTAACTCTAACAGTGTTGAAAAGTGTGAAAAAGTTATTGAAAAGAAAATTGAAGAAAATGGAGGGGAAATATTAGAAATGGAATTATATGAACTAATTGTTGAAAAATTGAAGTTTGTTGAAGAAGTATTCTATAAAGCATTAGAAAAGTTGAAAAAGTTGGGGGTAATATACGAGCCAAAACCTGGATTGCTGCGGATTACCTAATTAAAACAACAATACAAAAAAGTGATGATGAATTTTAAGAGTTTTATAATATTAATCAATATATTTAAATATTTTATTAATAAACATTAGCAAAAATTAATAGATATAACAATACATTTAAATCTTATGCAAACAAATAGATAATAAATTTAAAAGTAAGAATGAATTTCCGCAACAAGATTGCACTTTTTGCGTGTATTATGTAAGGGATAATTCCCTTTACTAAAATTCTCAAAAATTGCTGCAGGTTGGTTGTCTCTCTTAACTCAAAATTGCTAGGGAGGAAAGTTTTGTCTTTGTTTATTTTATAACAATGGCATTTAATGTGCTAAATGTCACATTTTTCATCTTTTCTTTTTATTTGCATTCTTTGTGTTTGTTACTAGGCTTAGGATAGTTTTAAATATGGATTACTTTACATATTGATAGTATGGGGGAATACATTGCATTTGACATTTTGCTATTTTTCAAATTTTGGATATTCTAGGTGAGATTGTGAATGTTGATGAGTATGTTGAGAAGTTAGAGCTTCAAAAGAATGATATTGGTTTTTATAAATGTCCTTTTTGTGATTATACTAATGCTGATGCTAAGGTTGTTAGGAAACACGTTAAAAGTAAGCATTTAGAAGAGATTGAAAAAGAGCTTAAAAAGTTGGAAAGTCAAAAATCTAAAAATAATGGTAAAAAACAAACTGGCCAGAAAAAACAGGGCAAAGGTAAAAAGCAGCCAAAGAGGGTTAGGGAAACGTGTGTTAGTACTCAAGAGAGAAAAGATTATGTTTTATTCTTTTGCCATAATCATAAGGTTAGGTTGCATTTGGCTAATGGTGAAGTGTTGGAGGGCAAATGCTGTTGTAAGGACCCTTATACTGTCTTGGTTGATGTTGGAAAGGGAGATGTTGTTATTGTAAATAAGGCTTATATTGTAAAATATGTTCCATTGGATTTGGAGAAGCTTTAGGTCATTATTTATCTATAACTGTGAATTGACTTCAAAGTCAATTCACCACTTTATTATTTTTAGTTAATGAATTATTTTATTATTGCAATATTGCAATGTTGTTTTGTGTATTTAAATTTTTAAGTAATTGTTTAATGCCATTGTTAAATAATTATTGTATAAAGAATTATGGAATAATGTTATTATGTTATAATGCAATTAAATTATGATGTAATAAAATAATACAATAGGTAGTGTGGTTATGATGTCATAAAGACAGTAAAGGTTAATTTTCAACTTTAGATTCACAGCTAATGTAATATGGCATGTTCAACTTTTAAATACTCTAAAATAATATTTTTAATTAAAATAAAGAGTTTATTTGGGTGAAATTATGAAATTCTATGATAGAGAGAAAGAACTCAACTATCTAAAAACCTACTGTCAGTTAGAACCTAATTCTATCCTTTTTGTTTATGGTCCTAAATCATCTGGTAAATCTACGGTAATGAGGAGAGTTATTAAGGAGTTAGAAAACAGTAATATAGTGTTTTTCTATTATAATTTAAGAAAATATGCAACACCAACAAGGGATGAGTTTTTAAGAGTATTTTTTGAAAAGTCGGATAAAAAATATCTATTAAATAAGTTAGAACTTAACTTGGGAGTTTGTAAGTTTGGAATTGAAGAGAATTTTGACTTTAATAACTTATGCCTAAATGATGTCTTTGCTAAGATAAATGAGAGTATTAACGCAGTTGTTGAAGAAGGAAAAAAGCCAGTTTTAATAATTGATGAGTTACAAAAGTTGAAGAATATTTATTTTAATGGAGGAAAGTCATTATTAAACGAATTGTTTAACTTATTCGTCTCTCTAACTAAAATGGAACATTTATGCCATGTTATATGCTTAACTTCTGATACATTATTTATTGATGAAATCTATAGGAATTCAACATTAAAAAATGCCTCTGAGTATTATTTAATTGACTGGTTAAGAAAAGGAACTATAAGGAATATTTTAAAAGAAGAAGGTTTTAGCGAAGAAGAGATTAATTATGCTTTAGACTATTTATCATTGCCTTATGAGATTTCTCAACTGATAAATAATAAGAAGTTAGGTTTATCTGTTGAACAAACTATAAAACAGTGGATTAATGTTGAAAAAGATGGGCTAAAATACCTTATAGATACAACCGATTTAGATGAGGAGGGGCTTTATAATGTTTTATCTAAATTCAAGGACAAGATAAAAATCTCCTATGATAAGGAAGTTAAAAAAGAGGAAATGAAATATTTAAAATTCCTAATTGAGAATGAAATATTGTTTTATGATGTGATAAATGGAATAATCAAACCGACATCTATTATCGAATGGCATGCTATAAAGGAGATTATAAATGCAATGCAATAATTATTTATTCTTCTTTTATTTCAATACCCAACCTATCAGCAAATTCTTCAAACCTATCTTCTTCAGCCAGTTTAACAACCCTTTTAAATTGTTCTTCTGGAAGTATTTTCCATAATGCATAGAGGACTGCAACACCCTTATCTACAACTTCTCCTTGGCTACCAACTTTTTTCCCATACATTTCAATAATTTTTTCATGAGTAGTGTTTTTTATCCTTAGAGTTTTTGACATTTTTTCTTCTTGTGGTTCTTTTTTTGGTAGTGAAGTTATCTGTTTTACTGTCCCAGAACTAATTTCTTTTAATTTTTTTAATGCATTCAAATCATCATTTGACATTTTCTATCACCCACTCAGCAAGTTCTGAGAATGCAACACTTGCAGGATTATTAGCATCAAATTTAAACACAGGTTTTCCCTCACGTTCTGCCTTTTCAACAGTAATAGTTCTTGGAATTACTCCAATTACTGGAATGTTAGGATAGAGTTGTTTTAACTGTTCTAACCTCTTTTGTGGAATTTTTGATTGTTTAGAGTACTTGTTGAAAATAAACCCTAAAACTTTAAGTTTTGGATTCAAGTTTGATTCTTTTATTTCCTCAACAGTATCTAACATTAGTTGAACTCCTGCAATACTAAAATAACTTGGCTCACATGGGATGATAATATAATCAGATGCCACTAATGAATTTATTAAAAATAGTCCTAATGATGGGGCATTATCAATTATTATGTAGTCATAATTTTCTTTGATTTGGTTAATGATATTTTTCAACTTCATTTCCCTTGCATAAGCATTAACTAACATTTTTTCTACAGCAGAAAGCTGCAAGTGGGAGGGGATTAAATCTAACTTATCATTAATTTTTATAATAGACTCTTCAATTTCTTTCTTCTTAACAGAATTTTTTGATAATAGTATTCCAATATTTTTATCAGCATAATCTAATAATTTCATTCCCAAAATTCCAAAGGATAAGTTGAATTGTGGGTCTAAATCGATTACTAAAGTATCATACCCCTTTTCTGCAAGTGTAAATGATAGGTTTAATGCTATTGTTGTTTTTCCAACACCCCCTTTTTGATTTGCAATTGAAATTACAACCATAAACTCTCACCATTAGATATTCTATTATTTTATTACAGTATTATGGCATTACATTATTTCATATTTAAATTATTGGTTATATGTTTAACTGTTTAATGCAATAATGTAATAATAAACTTTTATAGAGTATTTCTTTATAAGGAATGTTAAGGGATGAATGGACTTTAAAGTCAATTCAGACATATAATTAAAGAATGCTGTAGATTACTTCTTTTAGTGAAACCTCCAAAAACTCATTATGGAATTATGGTAGGGGGCATTGATAATGTTACAAATCTTAATAAGTGCAAAATTAAAGTTGGGTTATTGAATTTAATATGCTATTAAGGTATAATGAAATTATAATAAAAATATGGTGAAGTGTTAGAGACACTTGTAATGGAATTATTAATCTAATTTCGATAATTGAATGGTGTGTTATTAGAAAAATTTTGAAATAAATAAAAGTTTTTTTGGTGATGAGAATGGTTTTTGTAGAAAATAAAATCAATGGAGTTGAAAACATTAGACAAGAGATAGATAATTTAAACGTATCAAACTATAAAGAAATATATGACAAATTTAAAAATGTTTTTAGCAAAAATAGAGATATATTTAATTATTACGTGGATAAATTAATTGAGTTAATGAAAAATTTAGATGATAATGAGTTATCACTTGAAATTGATAAGTTTATGTTATGTATTTTAAAAGATAGCATAATATGGGAGTTTAAGGCAGGGGGGAGTGTATGGGATTTGTCCATCAAAGATATCAAAGATAATATTATAATATTAGGGTGTAGTAACCATCTTTTTGCCCTTGATATTAAGACAGGGAATAAAATATGGGAATATAAAGTAGAGCACAATGTAGATAGTTTATTCATCAAAGATAATATTGTAATGTTGGAATATAGAGGTGGGCATGTTTGCGTTCTTGATGTTATGACTGGGGATAAAATATGGGAGTCCAAGGTAGGAGAGCGTATGTGGGGTTTTTCTCTCAAAGATAATATTGTTATATTGGGTGATGGGGATAAATACATTTATGCTATTGATGTTAGGACAGGAGGTAAATTGTGGGAGTTTGAAGCAGAGTGGTGTGTATGGGAGTTATCTATCAAAGATGATAAAATAATATTGAGATGTGAGGATGAATATGGGTGTGAATATTTTTATGTCCTTGATATTAAAACAGGTGAGAAAATATTAGAGTTTGGTGGAGAGTGGCATGTAAGTGATTTATTGATAAGTGGGGATGTTACTATATTGGCAGACATGTGGGGGTGTGTCTATGCCCTTGATACTAACCTGTATTCAAAAATACAAAGAGTTAGGCCACAACTAACTAATATAATGAAAGAAATAGTAAAGATAGATTTAACCCTATTAAAAAAATCACTTAATTTGAATGAATGGGATGAACTACCAATACAAATAACAAACAAATCATTAAAAGATATAACAATATCGAAAATTTCAATAATAAACGAAGAAGATATTTTATTTAAAGACATAGAGCCGATAAAAATTAGAGGAAGAGACACAAAAGTCATTAACCTTTTTATAAATCCAAAAGTTAAAGGAAAACTACCGATAGATATTGTTGTAGAGTTTGAAGATGAATTTAACATACGATACAAAGAAAGATTTACAGAAGTATTAACAATTACAAAATTTAAAGGAGATAATGTAGATGACATGAGGCCAGAAAAAATTGACAAAATCCTAAAACAAGAGATAGATAATTTAAACACATCAAACTATAAAGAAATATACAGCAGATTTAAAAACATTTTCAATGAAAATAGGGCTGTATTTAATTATTATATGAATAAGTTAATTGAATTGGTAAATAACTCAAATGATGAGTTAGCAATTAATGTTGGTAAGTTTATATTGGATATTTTAGGGATTAAAAGAGTAGATGAGTTATTGTGGGAGTTTAGGGCAGAGGGGGGTGTAAGGTTATTATCTATTAAAGGTGATATTGTAATATTAGGATGTGTTTCGGGACATGTTTATGCCATTGATATTAAAACTGGTAAGAAATTATGGGAATTCAAGGCAGAGGATACAGTATGGGGTTTGTCTATTAAAGATGATATTGTTGTATTAGGATGTGGAAATATATTTGAGAGCATTGTCATGTTGAAAAATGGAAAAATATTGGAGGAAGGGTATGCTTATGCTCTTGATATTAATACAGGAAGAGAAATATGGAGGTCTAAGATAAAGCATGATGTAAGGAGTTTATCTATTAAAGACGATATTGTTGTGTTGGGATGTAAAAAAGGATATATACTTGCCCTTGATATTAATGCAGGAAATATGTTATGGGAGTTTAAAGCAAAATCAGGAAAATCCATACGGAATTTATCCATAAAAAATGACATTTTGCTATTTGGATGTGATAATTATCTTTACGCTCTTGATATTGACACTGGTAGAGAACTATGGAGGTTTAAGGCAGAAGGAGAGGTAAAGAGTTTATCTATTAAAAAGGATAATGTATTGTTGGGATGTAGGGGAGGTTATGTTTATCTTCTTGATATTAATACAGGAGAGAAGATGGAAAGATTTAAGGTAGTAGGGTCTGTATTAAGATTATCTATTAAAGATGATATTGTAATATTGGGATGTAATCGAGAATGTGTCTATGCTCTTGATATTAATGCAGGGGAGAATTTATGGGCATTTAAGACAGATGGGGATGTGAATGGTTTGTCTATTAAAAATGATGCTGTATTATTAGGATGTGATAATTATCTTTATGCTCTTGATATTAACACTGGTGAGGAAATATGGAAGTTTAAAACAGAAAGTGCAGTGTTAGATTTGTCCATCAAAGACAATATTGTAATATCAGGATGTAAAAGAGGACATGTTTATGCCCTTGATTTCAATATAATTAAAAACTACTCAATAATACAAAAAATCAAACAAGTATTATGATTCAAAAATTAATTCAACATCAGTAGAGATAATGGTGTTAAGATGTTAGAATTAAGAAGTTTATCTATTAGAGGTGGTATTGCAGTATTAGAATGTGGAAGAAGATGTATCTCTGCCATTAATCTAAAAACTGGAGATAAAATTTGGGAGTTCAAAACTGAGTGGGATATAGAGTCAATATCTATAAAAGATAATCGTGTGATGTTAAAATGTAATGGAAGACGTCATATTTATATCGATTTAAAAACAGGAAGGAAAATTCGAGAATTGATAATATTGTAATATTAAGATGTGGAAAAGGAGTATGTACATATATTTGATTTCAATGTAATTAAAAATATATTACCAAAAATTTGAAGAAGAGAAACTACACCTATAGGAATTGTTGCTAATAATAAACACTTAGTATGGATTTGATTTCTGTTAAGGAAAATAGAAACTCAATAGAGGTTAAAATATTAGCAGAGCTTTTAGTGTAAATATTTATAAAATTTATATTAATTTATATTTAAGAACTGCAGTACATTTATATTTGAAAGATGTGGAGAGGAGTGGGGATGGTAGTTCAGCAATTTATCAACAGGATTAGAAACTGTCCATTAGCAAGAGATATTATTAAAAAGTTCTTTATCCCAGTTATTAAAGAGAGAAAAAATATAGAAAAAGAAGTTGAAGATATACTTAAAGTATTAAGAAAAAATTATTGTTCTGGAGAATATGCTAATAAAGATTGTATCTGTGCATGGTTTAAATTCTTTGAAGATGTCGGAAGGTTACATGAAGCACTAGAATTAAAAGCATTTTGGGAGATAATATTCCCAAATCATTTAAATGATTTAAGTGAATCATTGCAATTGTTTATTTCAAATTATGCTTATATGAGACCTTTTGGGAGTAGTTATAGCTCCATAAGAGTAAGAATCCATGGATTTATTGGGGCAGTTTGCATAGATAGAAATTTCAATTTACATAACAATACTTGGATTAGTAATATATGCAATTGCTATGAAAATAATCTAAGAATGTTAGGATTGGGCTTCTATACAAGTGACACTTTAGACCCAAGATACAATATAAATCCGAGTTGTAACATAAATTCAACTACCACAAATAAATGTGGTTTATTATACATTATTAGTAATACTCAAATAACAGCTTCATTAGTGTCTTATCTACTTAATTTATTAAGAAATGGAAATATCTACGACGCATACAACTTTTTAATTAGAATTAGAGGAGTTGGAGATAAAATAGCTTGTCTATTCCTTAGAGATATTTCAATTATTCACAATTTGATGTTATATGGAGATTGCAGGGATTTGTTATACAAGCCTATTGATAGAGTAGTTAAAAAAGTCATTGAGGAATTAGTTAAATGTAAATGTAAATTAAATTATAATTTTGACATTAATGAAGTTTTAGAGAAATTTGATTATACAGAATGTAGATGTATTCAAAAACTTCGTAAAAATGCAAAAATAGATAGCAATGATTTTAAAACTCTTTATCCATATAAAATATTCCTCTATGAATATTCAAAGAAATGCAAATTAGACCAAAGATATGTAGAAATGGGTATGTGGTTCTTTAACAGCAAAGTTGCAAAGTATTACAATAGGAGGTTATGTAAATACACAATACAAGAAGCATGTAAAGACTTAATTAAAAGATTAAGAAAAGCTATCAACAACACGAACATAAGATACATTGGAAATAATCAATTTGAAATCAATATTAACGGTAAAATCATTATCGTTAGTGAAGATGAACTTATCGACCTCATCCTTAAAGGTGAAATAGAAATATATGATGAACTCTTAGATATAATCTTCTTTTAATTCATAATCTCTTTTTCAAATACTCCATTACAAACTCCTCTTGTTCTTCTGTCTCAACCGCACACTCACAGTAACATTCTCTAACATATTCTATTGGATTTTCAACGCCATTTAAACCAGCCCAAATAGCCAAAACAGTTCCAGTTCTTCCATGTCCACCGATACAAGAGACAACGACTTCTCTCCCATTAGAAACATGATACTTTATAAAATCAACAATCAAATCCATATCCTCAACTGTAGGAATACCATAATCCTCAATTGGCACGTATAAAGTTGGAATTTTCATCGGATATTCTATAATCTCACACCACCTCCTTAACCACAACTCATCCAATATTACAAACCCTCCAATCCTATCCATTAAATTAAATGGAAAGTAAGGAAAACTTGCTGGTCTTACGCCAAAAATACTAACCTCTCCATTATGCCTACATTTTCCCATACTGCCACCTAAAATACAATCTTAATTCTTTTTAATCACATCAAATAATGTTATTTCAAAGATACCTTTAATGCCCTGTTGTTAATTAGGTACTTCACTCCATTATTTTTGAGTAAATCTCTGCACGCATCTTGTATTGTGTAGTTAGGATTATCTAACTCTGAATATTTCCAAGAACTGCCGTAATCTTTTACTTTATATCCAGCATATTTTTGAAAAATTTTATTCCCACATCTACTTTTCTGAAATCTACTCCACATTGATTTGAGTAATCATATAGGAATCGTTTATAATCATCTTCAGTTTTTGGTTTTATATTCAAATTACACATTTTGATCAAGTTATTTAAAATACGAGTACGATTAGAAATTAATATACTATTCTTTTCTACAATTGGTATGAAATGTTATATGCCTCTCCACATTTAATGTCGTATGGCATATCTATCGCCAATGCTAATTTCTAAAGAAATTTTGGAACGATGTTGGGTATATAAATCTTTCTTTTTTAGGAAAATGTGTTGGGTCTCTTAAAAATTTTTCTGAAACTAAATACAAAAATCTACAAATATTATAATATAATGCTTGCATATTAATAAAAAAGATCGTCAAGTTAGTAACTTCACCTCATTTAGAGTATCATGAAGTATTTAATCCAGCTAACAACAGTATCAAATTTACTATTTTATTAAAATCTTACGAATAATATGGTATCGAGGTAATTACCTGTTTCATATTCATAAACTCCTATGTGTGCAATATATTGAAAATAACCACTAGAATTAATAGAAGATGAATTATTAACATTCCTTGGATATAATTTTTCTTCTAAAAATTGTCTGGAATTTTTTCAGCAATTTCAACTGCTTTGTCGTAATATCCTTTGTTGCTTAGGGTTTCTGCTATTTTAAATAATGCTTCTGATTTATAATAATTGTCAGGTATTTTTTCAGCTATGTTTATTGCCTCATCATATTTTCCACTTTCGCATAATAGCTCTACAACCTTTAATAAGACTTCTGATTTTTTATAGTCATCAGGTATCTTTTCTGCAATCTGTATTAATCTATCATGTTCCTTATTTCTATATAATATGTCTGCCATTTTATATAGTGCTGAAGATTTATAATAGGAATCTGGAATCTTGTCAAGTATTAAAAATGCTTCATTACATAAGCCATTCTTACAAATCAGCTCTGCAACTTTCAACAACACTCTAAACTTATATCTATCATCTGGAAAACTATTAATAAACTCCTCCACAATCTGCATTACTATCTTATCAGATTTTTCACTCTTTGGAGTCATTGATATTATCTTAATTTTATCATCATCAAACTCTTTACTCTCCATGTATATATTTAATATTCTTATGCAAATCTTCTGCCATTTTATCTAACAACCTGAACCTATACTTAGAGTAAGGTATCTTTCCAATAACTTCAAATGCTTTATCTACTAGTCCATAGTTATAAAAATCTCTGGATATTTCAAACAGTATTGAAGATTTAATCTCATCATCAAAAACACCCTCAGTTATAAAAATTGCCTTATCATAATTCTTAAGGGCTTCATCATGCATTCCTATATTGTATTGAGCTTTTGCTATCTCAGATAATGCTATAGCCTTAGAAGAATCATCAGATATCTTATTCACAACCTCCAACGCTTTATCTATCAACCTATTACTACATAAATTTTCAATAATTTTTGATAGTATTACGTCTCTTTTACTACTCTCCTCTGCTATTTTTATGGCTTTATTGTATACTTCAATAACCTTGTTAGTTAAACCTCTGCTATATAGAGATTTGGCTATATTGGACAAAATAACGGCTTTAGCATAATCATCATAAATCCTTTCAGCCTTTTTAATTGCTTTATCATATACTTCAACAGCTTTCTCTGAATCTTTGTCATACAACTTCTCTGCAATTTTAAGCAACTCCATAGCTCCACTATGAAACATAAAAATCACCTACGGATTAACCAAATAATCAACTTTTCTATACTCCTAATCTATTTTAACACCAAAGAAATCTTTTACCTTTAAAATCTAAAAAATACTGGTAAAATACTTGATGGTAGGGTTATTCTATTAGAGGTTGTCAAGTTAACAATTGCATCCAATTATAGAACATCATGAAGCTTTTTATCCAGCTAATTACCGTATTGAATCTACTATTATTAAGAAATCTGTTATAGAATGCTTTAATTCTTCGTTTAAGCAATAAGAAGGATTTCTACGCAATTTCTTAATCTGAATACTTCTTTTCCACGATTCTCTCCTTTATAGCCACTATCGTGAGCCTCATATTTTACTATTTTTTACCTATATTATTGATAAAAGTTAAACTGACAGTTTCATATTCTATTTATAGTATTTCCACTTTTCTCATTTTCTCCCCTTCCCCTCTCGGGCTCTCCCCCTCTTTTAATTTTTATATTTTTATTTTCTTTTTAGTTAGTTTAAAATATTATAATTTTAACAAGTTTTTATTTTTATTATGTTATTAATTAATTGTTGTATTGTTTTATTATGTAATCATGTTATTCTTTTGGGTTTTATTGGATTTTTCTTTAGCATGATTTTGGATTATTGTATTGTGGTATTATGTAATTATTGTATTGTAGAATATTATAATATTGGGAGGTGTATATGTACAAAAATAGTAATATTTTTGTAGGTTTTAATTGATAATTTTTGAGTATAAGTTTTTTTGGGTGGTGTTATGGCTGAGCTTCAGTTGCACCGTTTGTAAGGATATTAAAAAAGGATGGGGCTGAGAGAGTTAGTAGGGCTGCAGCGGAATACTTTGCTGAGGCTATAGAAGATTTAGCTTTGGAAATAGCTAAAGAAGCTGTTGACTTGGCAAAACATGGCAAAGAGAAAAACAGTAAAAGTCGAAGACGTAAAACTAGCTTTGAAGAAATAAGTTTATTTACCCTTTTTGTTTTATTCTAACACTGTTTCACTATTTCCATAATCGTGAATTGACTTCAAAGTCAATTCAATATGGGTAAATCACTTTTTAATCCTTTAAAAGAAGATGATATTGCTGATTACTGGAAAACTTATTATGGAATTGTATTGGGAGACTTAAATGATAGCATTGTTGATACAATCTTAGAATACATTAGCATGGTATATAACATTAAAGGATTGAAATATAAAAATAACTTTTTTGGAAACGTACTATTATTCCCAGTCAAAATCAAATACACAGAATTTGAACAAATACTAAAAACAATAAATATTTAAACACATAATTTATTATTTAGTTTTCAATAATACTAATTTATAAACTTAAATTTTAAACTGTATAATTTTGTCTATTGGTGAAAACTGATTATCAAGGTACACTTTATAACATAAACTTTTTTTAATATAATCAATCTATTCATCTTTTACACTAAATCTCAATGGTTTTATTACATTTTTAGTGGAGTAAATAATCCACTTACATAATAAGTGGGGAATACTTCTTAAACTAAACACAATTTACTCACAAAAATAGAAAAATTACAATAATTTAAATTACATCTTTTATTTTCTCATTTTTCTCATGTTTTTTATATGTATGAACATATAACACTATTTTTATAGGTTGTAATAATTCAATCTCAGTATGTTGCTTAATGGGTTTTTGGTTTGTTGTCTGCATTTTTATGGTGTTGGAGGAACAGCCAATTTTTAAAAATTGGCTGTTCCTCTTTTGTGAATGTTAGTAAATACAATTGAAAAATTGAAAAATAAGGGGCGTTTCATGTCTTGGAAGTGTGTGGGGTATTTCACATTTCTGTTAGAGTGGTTAGTCCAATGTTGAAAATTACGGTTAAAAACACTTTATTGTGTATAGAATGTGGAAATTTATTGTGTGTTAGCAGTGGCATAAAAGAGTGTTGTTTTTCTAATAGTCAATGGCATTTATCCTATAGGAAAATAAGTTTATGGGGTTTTTATTACTTTATGGTAAATTTTGTTTCTTATAGGAATATTTGGGAGGTTGCCACACTTTTTAAAAAGTGTGGCAACCTCCCTTGATAATTAATGTTTTTAACAATTAGGATTAGGGATGTTTTCTATGTTATATCAGTGTTTTCATCTGTGAGTTTGTAGTATACTTTTCTTTTACCATTTTCTTTGACTGTGGCTTTTGTTATTTTTTTCTCTTTTTGTAGTTGTTTTAGGGCTTGGTAGATTGTTCCTTTTGATTTTATGTTTGGTTTTAGTTTTTCTACTATTTTTGATGATTGTAGGGGTTGTTCGTGTTTTAGTATTTGTATGATTTTTTGTTTGTTCTATGGTGTTGGGTTTGGGTTGGAGTTTGATGTATAGGGTTGTTAGTTTGTCAATGTCTGTTTTTATTATTTGTTGGAGTTCTTTTTCTATTCTTATAATTTGTGGGTATGAACTTGTGTTTTTTATGGTTTTTAACTCTAATTCTATTTTTTCTATTCTGTTTTCTAATTTTTTAATTCGTTCGTCTGTTTTTTCATCGTCTTTTCCAAATAGTTTTTTGAGCATGTTTTCACCTTTTCCCTAATGGGAATTTACATAATATTATTGTTTTTATATTGTTTGGTGATTATAATATTTGTTTGTTTTGTTTTGTGGTGGGAATTTATTTTATTTGTTTTGGTAGTATTAAGTTTGATAATTTTTATATTATTAATTATTATCAATAGTTTTATACAGTGGCATGTTTTGATTTTAGGATTTGTTTGTGTGTGGTGTTTCATGAATGTTGTTAAGGTGTTGGGTAAAAAGAGTGTTAGGGGAGTGGATTCTCGTGTGATGTTCATTTTATTCATAAGGGTGCTTTGGGTGATGTTTTGGTGGTGTTGGTATTCTTAATAAAAGAGTTAGGGTTGTTTCTGTTTTGTTGCCACTGCTATAATAAAGAGTTTACCAACCTCATAGTATCCTCCTAAAGAATTGTGAAGAATTGTTTTAAACTCATTTTTAATGAATTTTATCACATTCCATGAACAAACTGTATTCATCTTTTCAACGCGCTTATAGTGCCTATGGGTGTGGAGTGCATTCATCTCCAATACAACCACAACTTAGAACTACTCTAACTACAAAACAAAACAAATAGAAAAATCTTTAATAACTTCACACTTTCACCAATCATCTTCTTTTATTTTTCTAATTGTCTCTTCATCTTCTCTGCAAAACAAAAACCATGCAAAAATAAAAATACCTACCATACCTAATATAAGTAGTATAAAGACGTTAGCTAATGCATTAACAAAACCTATAATACCCATAACACATCACTACAAATTTTTCTGTGTTTTCACCAAACAAGGCTATGTAATGACAGTTATTTTTTGAAAATAGGGATTATTATAGTTTTCTTTTATATATTCAGTGGCATATTGGATTTACACTTCTCTGGAGATGCCACTGTATGCCATTGATAATATAATATTATAATATTGTATATACTGCAGTGGCATCTGCTCTATGTTTTGGCATGGTGTCCGAAAATTTTTAACCATTGTTGGACTTTGGGGCTAAAGTCCACTTCAAACATACGATTTAATTATATTATAAATATTGAAAAACTGCTTTAAACATATAGCAGAAATTCTAAAAGAGAATAATACTAATTTATAAACTTAAATTTTAAACTGTATAATTTTGTCCATTAGTAAAAACCAATTATGAATATACACTTTACAACATAAACTTTTTTCAATATAATCAATCTATCCCTCTTTTACACCAAATCTCAATGGTTTTCTTACATTTTTAATTATATCCAAAGATAATTTACATAATACATTATACAATGTTCTAAAAACAAGCATTTTTCACACGTTTAAACTATTAAATCTTAACAATTTAAATTACATATTTTATTTTCTCATTTTTCTCACATTTTTTATATGTATGAACGTATAATACTTTATCAATAATAAGTATTATTAAAGTTTAAGGCTACTTCCTAGCTGTCCCTATCGGGGCAGTAGGGGGTCTGTCCCCGTAAAGGGGAGCGGGTGTCGATGAGGGAGGCGTTCGGATTATATCAAATAAAAAAATGCCTCCCGAGATACCCACAGTATAATAAAGAAGACAAGTAAATAAAAAGTCCTATCAATTTTTTTATCCAATTGATTGAACTTATTATCAACATATCTCAAAATCCTCTCTTCTAACAATTCTAAATCCTTTTTAGTAGCAAATTCATCCTTTAACCCATGATTGAATTGTTTATTAGAAATGAGAATGCTCATAACTCACTACCCTTGATTTTGACTTTGAAAAAGTAGATTTTATTGAAATAACTTAATTTACAACATTCTCTTTATAGCATTCCAAACCAAATAACTTTGTGGCTTTAAAGTTCCTTTTTGTGGATTTAAGAATAAAATATTCTCTTTAATTAAAAATATCCTAATTTTCCTTTTTATCTTACTTTTTGGAAGTTCATAATTATCTTTAAACAATTTCAATGCTTCTAAGACTTCATCATAATTTATGCCTTCATAATCTTCTTCAACCTTCTCCAATAATTCTTCCAAGTGATTCCGCTCCTCTTCAAGTTTTGTCTCTAAAATATATTTCAAATCTTTAACAGCTTTTAACTTGACAATAACATCATAAATATACTTTGCCTTTCCACCAACATAAGAATAAATTAGCTCCTTATCCTCATTAGTTAGATTAATATTCTTTTGTTTGGCTAAAAAATCCATAAACTTTAAGGCAGTTTTCTTATCAAAATCATCAACTAAGATATAATCAACTCCCCCCTTTAATTCAGCTTTTCCGTAGATGTATTCAATAAACAAACTATCAGAACTTAAGCAGAAAACATGGCATAGATGTTGAACTTTAGTTAAGGCAACTAAGAACTGGAATAAACTCCACAATAGTAACCTATTCCCGTTTAAAGTTATCTCCCTAATCATCTGTAATTCATCAAATATTAAAATTGGCTTTTTACCTTTCTCATTTAATTTAGCAAATAAATATTCAATATATTGATAGACATCTGCTGATTTATCTCTTTTACTAAAAATTCTATCAAAGAATGGTTTTGGCACTTTAATAGGCATACCCAAGTAGTATTTGCTAATCTCTTCACTACCTTTAACCAACAAATCAGCTAATGATTTGGCATATTCCCTAAAATCGTCTATTTTTGATTTTTCATCCACTTCAAACAAGCATTCAATAAAATTATCAACGTTTAAAATATTTCTCGTTCTAAAATCAATAAAAAATGGTATGTATTTTGACTTGTCTAATCTATTAGTTATAACTTCTCTTATTAGGGTTGATTTTCCACTATTTAAAGGACCATAAATAAAATAAATATTATTTGGTTCTTCTTCTAAGATTAAAAGAATTTCATTAATTTCTTTTTCCCTATTGAAGAATTTCATAATCCCACCAATAATTTTAAAAATCGTTTATATTTTGTAATACTCTTTTTATTGCGTTCCAAACTAAATAACTTTGTGGCTTTAAAATCTCCTCTACGGGGTTTAAGAATAAGATATTCCTTTTAATTAAGAATTCTTTTGTATTCTCGTCCATAAGGTATTCGTTGATTTCATAATTGTCTTTAAATAATTTTAATGCTTTAACAACATTTTCATACTCAACTTCTGCAATCTTTTTAGTTTTTATCTTAACCAATAATTTTCTCAATTTGGAAACCTCATCTTTTAACATAAAGTCCAAAACCTCTCTTAAGTCTTTAAACTTACTTTCTTCAATAACATACTTTATGTCCTTTGCCTTTCCCCCAACATAAGAATAAATTAACTCTTTATCTTCATTAGTTAAGTTAATATTTCCTTCTACTGCTAAAAAGTCCATAAATTTTAAGGAAGTTTCTTTATCAAAATCATCAACCAATAGATATTTCGCCCTTCCTTCTAACTCTCCAGCATTATAAACATACTCAATAAACAAACTATCTGAACTTAGGCAAAAAACATGTGCTATGTGCCTCTCCTTTGTTAAAGAAACCAAAAATTGGAATAAGCTTTTTAATAATGGCTTTCCTCCATTCATAACAATATCTTTAATCATCTGCAATTCATCTAAAATGAATACTGGCTGAACTCCCTTCTTATTCAAACTCATAAATAAATCTCTAATAAACTTAAAAACCAATCCCCCCTTTTCTTTTTCTCCAAAAAACTTATCCAATATTGGCTCTGGAATCTTTATCCCATAGTATAAGTTTATAATATCATTAACTCCCTTTGTAAAACTCTCTATGTATGATTTTATCTTCTTTTCTTTCGAATTTTCGTCTATTTCAAACAATGCCTCAACAAAATTATCCATTGATGTAAATATCATACTCTCTGAAATTAACATAAAAGACAGCATATTTTTTATTGGATTTTTTTAATTCATTGTTTATTATGTGATTTATTAAAGTAGTTTTTCCACTGTTTAAGGGTCCATATATAAAATAAATATCGTCTGGCTCTCTATTTAAAATTCGAAGTATCTCATTAATCTCTTTCTCCCTGTTGAAAAATTTCATAATACCACCAATTAAAAATTATAAAACAAAATTATTTAAAAGTTTGTATCTTTATTTTCAAATTTTACCATTAGTTTTTTGAGATACAGTTTAACTTTATCAATAATATTGTTAGCAGAATATTAAAATATGGGCTTGTAATAGCAGCCATAAATGGGAGAATTGTTTGAAATGATTATTTTCAATGTTTGAATGGAATATTAAAAGTATCCTCTAACTGATTTTCTAAATAATAGTAGATTTAAATAACGATTGTTGATGATAAATGAAAGGTTTTAAACGTTCTTTATGGGAGGGGAGAGTTTCGTTCATTTATATTAAGTTCGATATTCTTCGTAAAATAAACTAATAAATCACTATAAGTTGGAACTACTTATGGTGGGATTGTGAAGTTAGATTATGATGGGGTTATAGCCCAGCTCAAAAAATCTAAACTTGGCATTGATTCTCGTCAAATTTTTAGAGTTTTATTGAAGGAGAGTATCTTTATTCCAGATAAAATATATGATGATTTTATAGAATTTATAAAACCACATAGGACAATAATTAGATCTAAAACTCATCCTAACAGTCATTATGTGCATAAGTATGGTGTGGAAATACAACGAGTTATTTTAGGACTTATATTACTAAAAGAAAACTCAGAAAAGAAAGTAGATGCATTATTCAAGTTTTTAAAATATGCCCATAGAGGTCTTAAAGTTCAAGCAATGCTAGAGCTTAGGAGAATTATAGAAAAGGATGTAGAACTAAGAAAATATTCCATAAAGAAAATAATTAAAATAATTACATCACAATATCTAAAAATTGATAATGAAGAGATTTTTGAAGTTGATGTTTTAAAAGATTTAACATATAGGATTCTAATATTGAGAGTATTTACAAGCTTTGCAGAAAAAGAGCACCTAGAGTTATTAATTAATGAATATTATCGTTTAGAGGAATACAAAAAGTTTTGTAACACTTTTGCAACACGTGAACGTTTTAAAGTATTATCACTAGAAATTCTTAACACAATCTGTAATATTTGCCTAAAAAACAATATTTCTACAAAAACTTTACGAGAAGAGTATAATTTAGACATTCTTCAAAAAAGTAATAATATTGACTTAGGCTATAATTTTGAAGCAAAAATTGTATATATTGAACTTGCTAGAAAATATCTTAGTTTGCAGGATATTGACAAAGAATCTAAAGAACTTATACAGCTAAAAATTGCAAAAATGATATATGATGATAGTTTTAGTATCAAAGCCAAAGCTTTAAGTTTTTTTATAGATCATCCATCATGGACTATTAAAAATATAGTAATAAATCTTTTAAACAGTGGGAGAATTTCAAAAACAATGTACAACCAACTTATAAATGTAATATGCAATTACGTGTTAGCTTACAATGATATTTCTTTTTTACACGATTTACTAAACATTCATATACATAGAGATATTATTCTAAAATCTATATACAAAATTAGCCAAAAAAATTCAAAACTCTTAGAAGATTTTGTATATATTCTTAGTAATATGTATTTTGAAGTTGAAAATGAAGAAAAAGAATTGATAAAAAAGATTTTAGAAAACATTACTAACGAAGAACAAAAGACAATATTAAAAGTACTCAAATAGACCAACTCTAAATCAATAAAAATTCCCTTGATACTGGATTATTATACAAATTAGATGACTTCTTTGTCTCTGTTTAAAGAATATAATAAAGCTTTAGAATGTTATAATTTTGATTTGAAAAGAATAAAGAGGCTGGAGCATTGTTAATTTACAATACTTTCTTTATGGCATTCCAGATTAAAAATGTATCTCCAATTTTTATCTCCTATACTTTTTATGTTTTGTTTTTATACAACAAAATAACATCAATAATTCCCTTTTTTGGATTATAAACAACTTGTTTTAAATAGTGCATTATTATATCTATTGCCTCTTTGACATCATCTTCATCAACACACTCTTTTAATTTTGCCCTTGCTACTGCTATACTAAGTTTTATAACAGTATTTAATTGTTTTGCAGTGATATAATGATTTTTCCTCATTTCATCATACCAGTTTGAAATTTTTTCTATGACTTCATCAGTTATTTTTGGAGTTATTTGTCTTGAGTAAACAACATATTTTTTTAAAAATTCAAAATCAATTTTTATTTTTTCTCCACCAACATCTACAAATACATAATCATATCCTTCAATTTCTTCATTATCTGAGTTTATATACTTTAGAAAAATGTATTTTGCCACCTCTTCATCCCTATCCTTGTCGGGAATATCCCTAATTGGAAATATTAAATCAAAATTTTTTAATAAAATTGACGAAATCCCTATCTGTTTTATAATACTTTTCTTTTGATCAAACTTTCTAAATTTCGTTTTAGGATAGCATGCACATAAGAAACTACACTCAGCGGGAACGCAATAAAATGAACCCTTATTAGTTGTAAGAACATTCCTCTCAAAAGCTTCAGATAATTTTGTACTTAATTTATTGTTCTCGTTAAAATCATCAATACATAATACTCCAAGAGTCCTTGGAATTACACCTCCACATACAGTATAAAATTTTCCCAGTATATTACTTCTTTTATCATAAGGTGTGGCTAATTCCTCCTCCTTCAACGCCGCTATGTTTATAAAATTATTTCCAGGAATATTCCCAATTCTCTTTAGAATGGCTGTCTTGTCAATACCAACTTCCGTTACTAGTAGAATGTTAATCTTGCCTATGTCCTCTAAATATGGGGCTATTTGCTGTATAAGTATGGCTTTTCTAACAATCGCATCATCACAGAGGAGTGGTGGGATCAATATATCAGCCAATATGTCAATAATATCTCCCCTCTTTGCAACTTTCTTAATATTTTTAACATCTTCTTCAGTTAAATTTATTAGAGATTTTTCAACTCCCAATTTTTCAACATTTATAGCTTGAACTATCAACTCATAAATACGACTTTTTGAGCTTCTGGGAACTTCCCTTACAATTCCCGTAATTTTCACATGTCCAAAATAATATGGTTTTGCACCACAGTACCAAACTATTGGGTTTTTTTCAATACCATAATACTCACTCTCATCAGATAAATCTTGGACTACTAATTCCTGAAAATTTTCATAATCCATCACATTTGCAAATTCCATCTTTCCTCCACAAAATTCACAAAAAACCTTATCATCCCAAAATAATTCACTAAAATAAACTTCTTTTATCCTTCCACATTTAGGGCATATATATAAGTGTTTTTTAGAAAGAACACAAGGATATGATGCTGAAATAATAACACCATTAAATTTTACAACCTTATTAACATAATAAGGAATTTCCCTCATGCTAATCTCAAACTCTTCTGGATAATCACATAATACTATATTACAACATTTATTTTCTCCAGATTTCTGTAATTCCTCTTTTAATAATTCTTCAATCCAATCTCTAACTTTATAATATCCAGTTATACTTGATAATGTACTATCCACTAAATATCCAAAACCCAAGTTAGCCAGTTTTTTCATTGAAATTTTAACTACTTCATTATTTGCATGTGAGGAGAGGTTAGGAATTAAACTATTTTTTATATAGTTTTTAAGTTGATCCTCATAAGCTTTTTTAACATTTTCAAAATTATAACACATATTTATCACCCTCAGTAATTTTTAACTGAGATTATACATACTTATTTCTTTAAAATTTCGAGTATAAATATTTTTTTCAAAATTTTATCAAAACAAAAGTATTTAAACTTTTGTGTATCATGAAAAAATTGTGATTTCAATGGAAAAATAGTTTTTATATGGTTTTATCCAACATACTATTTTTAATGTTTGAATTTCTATTATCAGAACTTTAAAACTTTCAATTAAAAAACTGCAACTTTTAAGTGATAGAGCAACTTTTATCCAGCATATATGCAAAAATGGTAATATTTTTGTAGGTTTTAATGAATAAGCTAGTAGGGCTGCAGCAGAATACTTTGCTTGAGGATATTAGAGAATTTAGCTTTGGAAATAGATAAAGAAACTGCCGACTTAGCAAAAACATGCAAAAGAAAACAGTAAAAGTTAAATAAGTTTATTTTATCATATCACTATTTTTAGAGACTTTTATAATGTAATTCTAAATGGAGAGTCTTTTTTGTGAATTGACTTTGAAGTCAATTCACTGTTAGATTACAAACTCTCAAAACGTGTTTATTTAATTTTAAATATTCTAATAAAACATTCCTTATTTTTAGTTGCAACTTTTTATTTTCACCCTGTTAGTGTTTTTAAAATAAGCACAATCCTTAGAGTTTTTTTAGGAATCTCAAAAAATAAAAGTCCAAATATTGAACATTGAGGTAATTGTGCAGATTTTTAAGATTGAGGAGGATGTTGTCGAAGTAAAGGATGTAAAAGATGTCATAAATCTTTATCAAAATGTTTAAAAGAGTTAAAAGATGGTGAGGCATGGTAGAATACATATTAGTGTTAATAAAAAGTTCACTTTATTTTTATTATTTATCTGCTCTTCAATAAATTTCCTATATAAGCCAGACATGGAGTCTCCGTCAAAATTTTTAGCAATGGCTAAAACGTGCGTTATGTCTTTTGGCTTTAATCTTCTTTCAGCATCGTTACTTAATGATTCTAAAGAGTTTTTGAATTTTTCTATGATGCTGATTTCTTTAGCCATATCAGTAATTACTGCCTCGAGTTCTCTTTTTAGTTCAAATGATGGGATGTTAAAATCATCCTCATCATAATTAGCAATACCCAAAACAGCTATTTTTAAGTTTAAATCCTCTATAATCAAAAATTTGTCACCCTCTTTAACTTCAAATCCAGCATTTTTTATTATACTCTTTGTCCAGTTTTTGACATCATGCTCTTGGTCTATATCCCTTGCAATGCCCAAGATTTTAATATTAGATAAATAACCCATTTTAATAGCCGTAAGCATTGCTGTCAAAGCATGTTTTTGTTTTGATTTTCCTCCAGAGTGGAAAACTATCAACTTAACATCTTCATTCTCTAAACATATTGGTTTTGATATATCTCCCATTTTTTCTGCTCTAATAATACCATCACAACTAATTTCTGAAAAACCATATAATTTCTTTAATATTGGAATGAAGAATGCAACATCCGTAATTCCCTCAAGTAATAAAATCCTCATGATTACCCCCTTAAATCAATTCCGAGAGTTTCTCTCATTTCCCTAACATTTTCAAAGGATTCCATACTGCTAATTAAATTTTCCCCATCTCTACGCATGTAGATTAATCTGCCCTCTATACCTTCTTTACTGGCATGTTCAAGGAGGAAGTCTATCAATTCAAGGCTGTGAGTGGTTAAAAATACTTGAACGTTATTATTCTTTACAGATTTTGTAAGCATTTGTGAAGTAATTTCAAGTGAGGAGGGGTGATGAAAGGCTTCAGCTGAATCTATCAAAAGATAACCATTTTTTAGTATAGAGGTTAATAATGCAATTATTAAAGCACTTTTAAACCCTTCTCCCATTACATAGTATGGATAAACTCCATATTCAGTTTAAACATGAATTATCCACTTGTTATACTTTTGGAGAGGGCTTAGACTTTTAACTTCTGGGTATGCTTCTCTAAGCAATCTTATAGCATCCTGTAAAACTTGAGTCTCATAGGCTTGAGAGTATATGCTCTCAATATATCCAAACTTTATTAATGTTAAGGATGTTATAAATTCAAAATTACTTTGTGTAGCCTCTGCAGAGGTTAATATTGATGATATATAATCTGGATGTATTAAATGTGAATCAAAACGTCCACTCCAAGAATTTTTATCAGATTTAAGTTCTACTGCAATATTTTTATTTGCAAAACTTTGATTAGAATTTTTTAGGGTTAAATTTGCAAAATCTTGATTTAAGAACTTAACACTTACTTCAAGTTCTTTAGAATTTTTATAGAACAAATCATAAATACTTTTTTCACCATACCATCCTCTCCAAAGTAATATCTCCCTTAAAATTTTTATAAATAATGAAAACCCCTCCTTTGCACTTAAAAACAATGCCAAAGCTTCTAAGATACTTGATTTTGAAGCATTATTCTTCCCAGCAATTATATTTATCTGTCCCAAATTTTCCAATTTAAGCTCTCTAATACCTCTAAAATTTTTGATGTGGATGGTTTCAATCATACATTGACACCTAAATAAATGGATATGCATAGAATTGGTTTTTATGTTTCTTTATTCATTCCAATTTTTACTTATTACTATATAAAAGGCAATTTCATATTTGTAGTTATTATTTTCAGCAATGCAATGATAAATTCTTTTTACGTTATTTTCTATGTCCATATTTGTATGTTTTTTTAAGATTTCCAATAATTTGTTGTATGCTTCTAAATTTTTTGTCTTGGGGGTAAGTTCTTCAAAAGTATATCTAGTATATTGTAAATTTTTAAGTTGTTCTACGGTGTTGACAATCCAGTCTTCAAATGGAATTTCTTCTTTATGTTGTTCTTCAACAATAAACCCATCTTCTGAATTCCACATAAATTTCATATAATTCATTCATATTTTCACCCTTTAATGTTGATGTGTATGCTTATTTTATTGTTTTTTATTATTTTCATCTTTTTGTCTATACACGACTTTTAAACATAGCTTATCTTTATCTCCAGATATCTCAACTTTATCTCCTTCTTTTAAATTTGCATCTTCAATCCATTCAGCTGGGAGGTTAATATAATAGGTATAGTAGGTTTTTCCTCTGGATTTTGTAACACGCTTTTGTATTTTTCTAATATCATACACTTTCATACATTCACCCTGTTTTATGGCTATGATAATACTAGAATCCTTAGGTACTATTAAACTTTATTCTGCACTATTAGATATCGAAAAGTATATATAGAAGTTTGTATATACATACTAACGCAGACAAACGCACAACAGTTGGGTGATGGTTATAAACAGTGTAGTTGTTGGGACTGTTGTAGCTTCAAAAAATGTTAATGAATTTGAGTTTGTAATTGAGAACCAGGTTATTGACAAGATTAAGAAGGGAGAGTTTGTCATTACAAAAAATACACATGGGGACTATCTTCTTTCAAAAATTACCAAGATTGTTTCTGTTAATGCTCTAATTGGTGATAAATCGGAAGATGCTAGTGAGTTAGCTAAGATTAGGGGTGTTATATATTCTGAAGAAATGTTAAATAATTCTTCTAAATTTTTAGCGAGTGCAAAAATTTTGGGAGTAATTAATAATGAAAGTGGAAGTATTGAATCTAACGTATATCCAATAAATGTGCCTCAGAATGTTTATTTGACTAAGGATGATTTGTTAGCTAAAATATTTTCAAATGGTAGTATTGAAGTAGGTTATTTAAAGGTAAGGTCTTCAACAAAAGTGAAATTAAATGCAAAAGAGCTTTGTTCAAGGCATTTTGCTGTATTGGCAATGACTGGGGCTGGAAAATCAAATACTATAGCCGTGTTAGTCCAAGAATTGTTTGAAAAGGATAAGGGAAAAATGAATATTGTAATAGTTGATCCGCATGGAGAATACGTGAAAATGAGGAATACTCATATTCTACCTGCAAAATTGAATCCAATATTGGTTCCTGAAGAGCATTTGGCAAAATTACTTGGTATTGGTGAGAATTCTTCAGTTCAAAAGTCATTTTTAGTATATGCTGCACTTACTGTAAAATATGAGTGTAAGGAGAATAAAAAACAAATTTCTGGGTTGGAATATTTGAAAAAAATTGAAGAAAAACTTGTAGAGTGTGCTGATAAAATTGCAAATTCTGAAGATAAAAAAAGAATCTATATCGAGTATTATGATGGAACAAGATGTAGGNCTAAAACTGTAAAAAAAGATGATGAAATGTCAATAAATAGAGTTATTGAAAAGTTGAGATGGTTTATTAACAAAAATAAAAATATTTTGGGAGAGAATGAGGGAATGTTTGACATTAAGAGTGATAAAATAAATGTTCTCCCACTTCAAAAGATTGAGGATGAGGAGGCAATAACAATTGTAGGAGAATTCTTAAAAAGAGTTTTAAAAGAGAGAATTAAATCAGTCCATGATGAGATAGTTGAAATTAAAGCACTTGAAAAACCAACATTAGTAATTATAGAAGAAGCACACCTTTTTGCAGCAAAGAATTTGAAGGATAGGTCTGGTTATTGGATTAATAGAATTGCAAAAGAAGGAAGAAAATTTGGAGTTGGATTGGGTTTAGTAAGTCAGAGGCCTAAAGAATTGAATCCTACAGTCTTATCTCAAATGAATACTAAGATAATTTTAAGAATTGTAGAGCCAACAGACCAAAAATATATTTTAGAGAGTTCCGAGAATGTTGGAGAGGATTTACTTCAAGATTTACCACAATTATCAACTGGAGAGGCAATAGTAGTTGGTTCTTCACTCCCACTTCCAGCATTGGTTAAAATTAAAAAATATGATGGAGTTTTAGGAGGAGAAGATGGTCTTAAAAATTTAAAAATTTAAAAACCTTTAATTTACGTTTAGGGGTGATAAAAATGTTTATTATTAGTAAAAATCATTTGGATATAATTTACAATTTTGTGGATTGGGAGTTTAAAAATATAAGCAGTATTGGAAATATTATAAATGATGAAGTAGTGTGGAATGAGTTGCCAAAAGGTGTTGAAGGGGTATTATGTGGGGTAGATGGTAGTAGGGGGAAGGTTGAATTCTGTAGTGGTATTGTTTATGGCCTCTCATCCTATGCTATTGGAAAGAATATTGAAAAGGGAATGTTTGAATTGGGTGTTCTACCATTTTTTAAAGAAGAGGATAGAGTTAGAAGATTAATGATGACTTTAGAGTATAGGCTTGCAACACTTGTTAGCAAGAATGTTGATTTAATCCTTTTAGATGGAACTTTGTCAGGGGCTTTAATAATGCCACCACTTTTAAGTGGAGATACTAACCCTCTAACTGTTTATCCAGATTTAGCTGAAGATTTGGGTTGGAAGTTTATAAAATCATTGGATAATTTTTGGGACGAAGTTTTGGAGAATTTAGATGGGAATATTTACGATAATACTCTCTTAGCAATAAAGATTTTTCAAAAGTTTGATAGTACGTATTCTGAATATGTTGAAGATATTAGGGAAGAGTTATTTGCAGCAAATATTCTCAATTCTAGATTGGAAATTGCATGTTGGGGAGTATATTTTGAGTATATAGAATTGCTACACTCTTTAAATAGATTGTTAGAGTATGATTGTACATTCATAGCTAAAAATTTTGAGAATTCAATTATTACAGAAAAATTAAAGGAAAACAACATAAATGTTGATATCCTACTTGATGCTACACTTCTAAATCAAATATTTAGAGGGAGGGGATACACTACTCTTAAATTGGAAGATTGTTATAATAAAAAAAGGAGTAGGAGGCACATTAACAAGATTTGTGATGTGTTTGGAGATTATTTCAAATTTTTAGAAGTTATCAGGGAAAATCCTTTTGAGATGATTCCTAAAACTTATGTTAGATTTGCCGAGAGCAGTCCAATATTAGCACTTGAAGTTCCAAGAACTAACAAAAAATCAATTGAAGAAGTTATAAGTTTGCTTATTCCATACTCTAAACTTGGTTATCCAAGGTATTTGAAAGATGCTCATAATAAGGCGAAAATCAGTAAAAAAGAATTTAAAAAGCAAATTTTATTCATGATAAAATACATATCAGAGAAAAATAGGGATTTTAGCTTATTTTTCCAGAGTGGGAGGGAAGTTTTGGGAGAATGATATAGTTTATTTTCTTTTTCATGTCACTGTTGGAATACAAATTTGAGAGTGAATTGATTTCAAAGTCAATTCACAATGGCATCTAAGTATAAGTTTTTTAGAATAAAAAATTAGTTAGTTTGTTGGGAGGTTATTAGAATGGTTGAGGGAAGGTTGTTAGTGTTTCTTACTGCAATGTTGGTGTATATAGTGTTAGTTCTTGTTCTTACACTTTTAATACCTAAAATGTTGGATAAACCAATTAAAAAAGATGAATCTAATGAAAAATGTGAAAAATAAATGCTATTGTTCATTTTCAAAATATTTATTTTTCCGTTTGAAATATAAACAATTAGGGATATACTATATAATAATGCTGAATTGACTTTAAAGTCAATTCACTAATAGACTTTTATACCTTGGCATCTTTATAGGAGTGGGATTATGAGTGTAGAGCTTAGAACATTATTTAGATTAATTGCAGTTCTTGAACATTCAGAAGAATTTAAAAAAGTTCTTTTTGCTTGTGAGAGGCATTTTGAGAGTGGTTATTGTAAGTGTGGTCCTATGGAAATGTGTAATATTGCCTTGGCTGAGGCGATGAAGGAAGATCCTACTCTTGTGTTGAGAAAATGGAGGAGGGTTTTTACTTATTTGGAGGAAGTGGGTATAATAAAAACAAGAAAATTGGAAGCTCCAGCAAATAGGCCGAGGAGATATATAAAACTTTCAGAAAATTGGATGGAAGCACTTAGAACTGCCATTGACAAAGAGTATGAGAAATTGATAAGGTGAATTGACTTCAAAGTCAATTAACAATTAAATTATAAAATTTATAAATTTTAAATTCTAAACTTAAATTATCCTATACAAAATTAATGTCTTTTTTGATATTTTTTCATCAACTATTTTTAAGATAGAGATTGTTAGAGTGAAGTATGCTAAAATATCATTAGTCCCTCTTTTGAAAATTAGATATATTCTGCTCTTATTTAATTTTTCAAATAATATTGCAGAATTCTTTAAAAAAAATTCTCAACATCTAAATTTTTGTGGCAAGAAAAGAGTTTAATAAAGCTTTTACTTTTTCTTCATCATATTCTTCTAATAATATTTTTAGTAGGATTATAATTTCGTCTTCTTTGCCCATTCAATCCCCTCTTCAAGTTGTTTCTTAGCTCTTTCTGCTCTTTCTCTAATTTCTTTCCAATCCATTCCTTGTGATGATTCTAAATCTTTTAAAAACCTCTCTGCAACTTTTTTATCTTTTATTATTATGATTCCTTCTTCAATCAATAATGCTATAATTTCCACCCCAATAACTTTTATGAGAAATCCTCCAAATCAAATAATAAACAATCTCCATTCTCTTTACTCTCAATCTTCTTTCCAACAATGGCATAATATTTTTCATAATCATCTAATCCAACAAGTTTTGACTTTCTATACAAATCCCTATATATCTTTTTAACATCTCTATCTTTCAAATCCTTCCATTTAACCTCAACAAATAAAGCTTTTTTATCATTATCATTTAAAGCAATTAAGTCAATCTCTTCTCCCCTATGCCACCATCTTCCAATCTTTAAAAACTTAAATGGTAATTTATTCATTTTATTCAGCTCAATTAAAAACTCCTTAGCAACTTTTTCAAAGACAAATCCTAAATATTGATTATAATCAGCCTTTATCTCCTCAATATCAAAAATCCCCTCTTCAATTGCAGATAAATTTGGAAAAATATACCTAAAATAAAAAGCAATAAAATTATCTTTAATGTAATACCTCCCCTTTTTTGATTTTACACTTTCTGTAATAGGAGTTTGCCTCTCTATAAATTCAACCTCAATCAAGTTTTTTAAATATGGTGTTAAATCTGAATGCTTAAAGCCCAAGTAATTCTTTATCTCTCCAAGTGTGTGATTACCAAAAGCTATTGCCTCAAGAATCTTTTTATAAGTTGTTGGCTCCTCAAACTCATACTTCATCAAGAAATCAACCTCATATCTCAAAAAACTATCAACTCTCTTAATCTCTTTATCTAAGTAATCCCAAAATGGAAGTTTTACCTTCTCAAGATAGTATGGAATACCATCAGCAAAACCATAAATTTCAACCAACTCTTCCCAAATAGCTTTTGGGAAAAATTCCTTTAAATGCTTAAACTTCAATGGTTTAATCTTCAAAACTCCAGTTTTTCTCCCATAAAGAGGAGATTTATAACTTAAGACCTTCTCTCCCATCATGGATATTGATGAGCCAAGAATAATAAGTTTTGTTTTTGTATTTTTTAAATGTATATCTACAATTCTCTGGAATAGAGATAATACATTAGGATTTTCTTTAATTAAGTTTGGAAACTCATCAATGATAATGATTTTATCTTTTAAAAAGTTAAAATATGCTTCCCAATCCTCTTTAGCATATTCAATTGTTGGTTCAACCTTTGAAGCATATCTTTTAAAATGCTTTAAATTATCTCCCTCAACTGCTAAGTAATAAATATGCTCCCTATTTTCTACACTTTTTAATGCCAACTTTGTCTTCCCTATTCTTCTTCTCCCATAAATAACTATGAATTCAAAGTTGTTACTATCTAACTTTTCATTTAATGCTTTTAGTTCTTCTTCTCTATCCACAAACATACTAATCCCATAATGATAATTATAATTATGATAATTGAAATTATCATTTTTATGAGTTTTGGTAAATATTTAAAACGCTCATCTTCAAGTATCATTACCTAATATTAATTGTTAGTAGTTTAGAAATATGCTATTTGGAATAACGATGGAGATGCTATTTATATTATAAGGAAAGAAGTTTTAACAAAATCTTATGAGAATACTTAAATTATATTCTAATTGTGGGTGGTTAAATGAGGGATTGTAAGGTTCAAGTTGGTGGTTTTGGAGAATGGATTATAAAGTGCGATTTAGAATTAACTTTTGATGAGGTTATGAGGGGAGAGATTGAGGAGTTGGTTGAATTTATAAAATCTTTGGAAAGTTTGTTAAAATCTTCAAGTGAAGATAGTTTTAGAAAGAATGTTTTGAATGCTCTTATTTCCACTCTAAAAACACTCCCATGGACTTCAAGATTAGAGTATGCTGATGATGAGCATAATATTATCGATGTGTATCCAGATGATAAGAATAAAAAGTGGATTATCAAGTGTAATTTGTGTCTATTCCCAGATGAATAACTTTAGAATATTTTGGTGGGATATTATGACAGCTTTTGAAGAACTTTTAGAATTACCAACAATTGAAGCAATATACAAATTGAAAAAACTTATTTTAAAAATGGAGAGTAGTAAAAATTCAGAAGTTTATTATTATCAGGGTGTAATTAAAAGAATAATCCAAAGATTATCCTTGTTAGACCAAGAAAAATCATTAAAAGAGAATCTAAAATTTTGTGTGGATAATTATATCCTCTCCCAAAGGACAATAGAGGATTTAAAAACTGCAATAGAAATTGCAAGCAAGTTATAATAGTATTTTTATACCAATATTGGAAGTTGGTTAAACTTCTTCATAAATTTCCTCAAGGAATTTTTCAACTGCTTTATAACCTATTGTGAGTAAATTGAGTTTCATCAGTTCTAAAATTTTCTTATATGCTTCTTCATTTTCGTTATTTATATTGTAGTAGTCTATTTGAGCTTCTAAACGTATATGCACCTTATCTACTCTCAATGATATTATTAATTTAGGATGAAGTGATTTAATATGCTCATTATAACGACTATTTTCCATTCTTATTGAAAAATAACCAATTTTTTCAATATTATTGAAATATTCTTCAAAGAAATCTAATTGATTTTTGAGCTTTCCTTTAATAACATCTAATTGTTTGAAAGGGGATATTTTCATAAATAATTTTAATATTGACTTCCTATCCAATCTGAAAAATATATTTTCATAATAACTTTTTCCTTCTGATTTACATATAAGGTATAATCTTTTTAATTCTTCAGCTATAAGGTCAGATAGTTTGTCCACATCATAAATATAGAATACATGATATTCCTTCATTGAGTTATCCAATACTTTAGTAAAACTTCCCTTGTTTGTAATTTTGTCTATTAGACGTAGGGCATTTTTGATATCATCATGACATCTTAACCAGAATGGGAATGTTATTATTATAAAAAATATTTTACTAAGTTCTTCATCTGAATCTACGTCAATTTTCATGTTTTTAAGAGTTTCTAAAAACTTTTTATCATTTTTGACAATATTTAAAAGATAATCCAATTGCTCTCCCATCATAATAAACCTTGCAATGTGTAAATAGGGTTATAACACTGTTGTTAATTCCACTAGTTAAAAGTTGGATTAGTTTTTCTATGCTAGGATTAACTAAATAATCAACTTTTTTGCTCTCATAATCCATTTTTAACACCTATAATGAGATTAATATCTAAATTAATTAAAATTTATTCCTGGTATGCATGAGTTAATAACAGTATATTCACATACTTGATGAGAGCTAAAGTAAATTTATTTATTATATGGTGATACCTAAAGGTATCTAAGTTCAAAAATAGCACATATAAATTACGAGAGTATA